>CALRQQ020000009.1:0-25327 GCA_943370345.1 Chitinophaga pinensis | reverse complement strand
AAGTGCGGACCTATGAACGGGGGGTGGAAGATGAAACCTATTCCTGCGGCACCGGGGTTACCGCTGCTGCACTGATGAGTTACCACAATGAAAACGGTTATAATGATATAGAAGTCACCACCCTTGGCGGTAACCTCACCGTTGAATTTGAACGCAGTGAAAACGACACGTATCATGATATCTGGCTCTGCGGACCGGCGGAACGGGTTTTCGAAGGCTCCCTTGAACTGAAATAACCGACCAATTTTGAAAATGGAATCTGCCCGGGCGGGCTTACCTTTACGACTCTATGATTCAGTATTTCAAAAATAACAACCTGCAAACGGTGGAAATTGATAAGCCGGAGATCGGCTCCTGGGTCAATATTTTGCCCCCGCTGAAGCAGGAAGAGTTTTTTGAATTATCGGAAGGCCTGGATATCCCGATTGACTTCCTGACCGACTCCCTGGATATCGATGAAAGAAGCCGCTTTGAAGAAGAGGATAATGTCCGGCTGATCGTGATCAAAACCCCGACCGAAAATAATTCCTTTAACGACAGCGATGCGTTTTACATAACGATTCCGATCTGCATCATTCTTACCCACAACCAGATCGTTACAGTCAATTCATTTGAAAACCCGGCCATCAAGAAATTCCTGAACACCTTTCCGCACCGGAACCCGGAAAAGAAGAACATGATGGTGCTGAAGGTTTTTGAAAAGATCGTGCAGAATTTCATGGATCACCTGAAAGAGATCAACCAGCGACGGAACCTGGTGGAACAAAAACTGTATGCATCCAGTGAGAATGAGCAATTACTGCAACTGATGCGGATCCAGAAAAGCCTGGTGTATTTTGTCACCGCCTTACGAAGCAATGAAATGCTGATGATGAAAATGGAGCGGACCAATTTCCTGGGACTGAATGAAGAAGAGAAGGAGTTCCTGAATGACCTGATTGTTGATAATTCGCAGGCCCTTGAGATGGCCAATATCTATACCAATATCCTCAGCAGTACCCTGGATGCTTTTGCCAGTATCATTGCCAATAACCAGAACCAGGTATTGAAGCGACTGGCGGTGATCACCATTGTGATGACCTTCCCGGTACTGATCGCGAGTTTGTTCGGAATGAACGTGCCCAGTGGCTTTGAAAATTCCCCATACGCTTTTTATATCGTTGCCCTGCTTTCCCTGGCCATCGCCGTAGCCATCGGCTGGCTATTCCTTCGTAAAAAAATATTCTGACCGTATGAACCGATTTAATATCCGGGTATATGGATTACTGATCAATGAGGAGAAACAGGTACTGGTCAGTGATGAACTGATCCGGGGCATGTATATTACCAAGTTTCCCGGAGGCGGACTGGAATTTGGTGAAGGGACCCGCGACTGTCTCCAACGGGAGTTCATGGAAGAAATGAATCTAAAAGTCAGTATCGGGGATCATCTTTATACAACGGATTATTTCCAGATGTCGGCTTTCAATCCGGAACACCAGATCATTTCCATCTATTATTTTGCCCACCCACAGGAAGAAATAATGGCCCCCTTACGAAATAAACCCTTTGATTTTGATGCAGCTCAAATGGCTGTTTACGAAGAAAAAAAAGAAACCGAGACCTTCCGGTTTATCAATTGGGAAGACTTTTCGGAAGATCATCTGACATTACCGATCGATAAAATTGTAGCCGGTCTGGTAAAAAAGCAATACTGACCTGATCGCTTTACTCATCAGACATCGCTGCCTTCTTCATCGCCGCTGCTTTATCATGCCCCAGGTATTTTTCGATCCAGCCATGAACGGCGTAGATCACCGGGGTAAGCAGCAGGGCTACGATAAACTTATAGATATAGTTCACGATACAGATAGCGATGAGCTGATCAAAGGGCCAGGGCTCTCCTTGTCCTTTTACTAATTTGGGATAGAGATAAAAGGCGATGATCAAAACCACAAAACTGTCGATCAGCTGAGATACGATAGTGGAACCCGTGGCCCGGAGCCAGATCTTTTTCTCCCCTGTCCATTTTTTGATCTTGTGGAATACGAACACATCCAGTAACTGGGCAACCAGGAAGGCGGTCATAGAGGCTATGATGATGCCCAGTCCCTGCCCGTAAATGCCATGAAAAGCCGTTTCCATATTCTCAATACCGATCTCCTGTTTACTGGTCACCCACCAGGCATTGGGAGTGGTTTGCAATGCACCGAATACGATCAGGAATCCAAAACCGATCAGCGCAATGGTCAGCCAGCTGAGAAAGCGAACCCCTTTCACCCCGTAATATTCATTGATGATATCCGTCATCACAAATACCACCGGCCAGAGCAGTACCCCGCAGGTAAGATTAAAGGAATATTGCCCCCCGAATAAGGGGATAGCAGCCGGTTTCCAGCCCAGCGTTGCTTCAAGCGAAAATATTTTCACGCCGATGAATTCGGCGATCAGTGCAGTAGAAATGAAAATGCCGGCCAGGATGATGAATAAACGGGTGGGTTTATCCTTGATGATAGTATGGATCATTCAGGTAAAATATGTAATAAATCAATATGAAGAGGAAAAGAATATTGGCGATGATCAGCCAGAGGGGCACGGTCTTCCTGAGTTTATCAGTGGCCACCCCTACCAGTAAATAACAGAGAACGGTAAGAGGCACCAGCACCATGCCCATACCATAGCCGATCATGATGATCGTGGAGGATACCGGTTCATTGTACTCTGTCCGGGTCATGGCAATGCCCAGTGAAACAAGGAACGAAAGGCCGCATATAAAGGCCAGACGGGATAAAAATAAAAGCCAACGCATCCGCAATTTTCGCCTAAAATAGCATTATTTTGTCAGCTAAATACCAATGGTGTATGAAGAATTCCCTGCTGAAGAAAGTACTCCCCCACGCCCTTGCACTTGTTCTTTTTATTGCGGTCTCTGCCCTGTTCTGCAAACCGGTGCTGGACGGCAATGTGATGAACCAGCATGATAATGTGGGCTGGAAAGGAATGGCCCAGAATGCCTTTGACTACAAAGAAAAAAACGGTCATTTCCCCCTCTGGAATCCCAATCTTTTCAGCGGCATGCCCAATTACCAGGTGGCGATGGAAGGAAAAACCATCCTTCCGGATACGGTTAAAGTATTATCACTGGGTCTTCCCAAACCCATGAACTTTTTCTTCCTGGCCTGTCTGTGTTTCTATATCCTGGCGCTGGTATTGCGGGTCAACCCGGTTGTGGGCATGATCGGTGCAGTAGCCTACTCCTTTTCTACTTATAACCCGGTCATCATTGCGGCCGGTCACGATACCCAAATGCTTGCCACCGCCTTCATGCCTTTGCTGATGGCCGGTTTGCTCAGCATTTACAATAAACAGTACTGGCTCGGACTTGCACTCACCACCTTTGGCACTTACCAGGAACTGAGTGTAAACCACTTCCAGGTGAGTTATTATTTTTTCCTGATCGCAGTATTCGTGACCCTCGGATACCTGGTAAAATGGATCAAAGAAAAAGACTGGAAACATATGGGACTGGCGGCTGCCCTGACGGTTTTAGCCGCAGTGATCGGTGTGGCCGGCAATGCGCTGGTGCTGATGACCACAGCTGAATACAGCAAGTACACCATGCGGGGCGGAAAAGATATTTCAATCGACGGTGATACGGTAAAAAAAGCCAATACCACCGGATTAGATACCGGCTATGCATTTGAATACAGCCTGGGGAAGGCTGAAACCTTTACTTTACTTATGCCCAATGCATTTGGAGGTGGTAGCTATGCCCGTTTCGGGGAAGGATCCAAAGTAGCTGAAAAATTATCGGATAAAGGATTTGCCCCCAATCAGGCAGAGCAGATCGCTCAGGGAATGCCCAAATACTGGGGTAAAATTTTCTCTGCCGGACCTGCTTATCTAGGTGTGCTGATCTTTATCCTCGGACTGATCGGTTTTGTGGTGGTGCGCACCCCTTTGCGTTGGGGATTACTGGCCGCTACCCTGCTTGGCATCTTTATGACCTGGGGAAAAAACTTTGCCGGCTTCAATGTATTCCTGTTTGAGCACCTGCCATTGTATAATAAATTCAGAGCCCCTTCTTTTGCCCAGGTGATCCCGCAGTTCACGATGGCCATCATGACAGTACTTACGCTTCAGCAACTGATTTTCGCCGAGAAGAGCCGTGAATTCTTTACAAAAAACATGAAACCCATCCTGTATACAGTGGGTGGATTATTCGGGTTACTGGCCCTACTCTATATTGGGATGGATTACGGCAGTGGTGATGATGCCGGTATTATTTCGGGTTCTGTTCAACAGACAGGCAATGATGAAGTCGGCCGGCTCATCGTATCCGCCTTGAAAGAAGAAAGGAAATCTATGTTTGGCGGACAACTGCTTCGCGCCTTAGGGATAGCCTTGTTGGCGGCTTTGACATTATTCCTCTTTGCCAAGGAAAAAATTTCTGCACTGGTGGCCGGTATCGTACTGCTGGTGATCAGTACGCTGGATATCACGATCTCCAGTTATAAATTCTTTAATAACGACAACGATCAGTATTCAGAACGACGTGATGCCGATAAGCTCTTTGTAAGTGCGGATGATTATGCCAACTCCAATTTCAGCCCATCGTCATTTGATAACCAGATCAAAACAGATCAATCACCCAATTACCGGGTATTTAATATGCTGGGTACTTCCAGTGGCAGTCCGTTCAGCGAATCCCGTACCTCTTATTTCCACAAATCAGTTGGCGGGTATCATCCGGCAAAACTGCGTATCTACCAGGACATCATCGAACGTTATTTCACCCGCAGCACCAATCCCGGTGTACTGAATATGCTCAATACGAAATACCTGATCACACAGAGTCCTTTCAGCGGGGCCGATACCCTGATCAAACGGGAGGAAGCGTTTGGTCCCTGCTGGCTGGTCAGTAATGTAAAAGTGGTGGAAGACCGGGTGGCATCCATCAACGCTATTGGCAGTACGAACCTGCGTGATACGGCGATCATTGAAAAAACCGCTGCGAACGGACTGGTACAACCCCAACGCGACTCCCTGGCCACGATCAGTATGACAAAATTTGATAATGATGCCATCGAATATGAAGTAAACGGAAGCGGTCCGCAATTTGCCGTATTCAGTGAGATCTATTATCCCAAAGGCTGGAATGCCTATGTGGATGGCAAGAAGACCGATTACCTCAATGTCAACTATGTACTGCGTGGTATTCCGGTTCCGGCTGGTAAGCACAGTATTAAATTTGTGTTTGAACCGGAGTCTGTAGCCAAAGGCCGTTCGATCATGTTCATTGCATCGATCCTGATTGCCCTGATACTGGCTGGAGGACTCTTTATGGCCTGGAAAGGAAGCCGGAAAGCCAGCTAACAGTAATGAAAAAAATACTCGCGATAGCGCCTTATCCTTACCTGCCTTATTTTTCAGGAGGACAAAAATTTATCGCGCAGTTTCTCGAACACCTGGCCGGTGAAACGGAACTTACGGTCATCGGTGTGGAAGCAAATGACCCTTCCCTGGTTACCAATTACCGGCTTTTACCCTGGCTGAGAAAATCATTTACCCGTTATATGGACCTGGGGCTGGTCGGACGCATCAGTCAGGAAGTAAAAAACGGCGGATATGAGGCACTCATTTGTGAACATCCTTACCATGCCTGGCTGTCGGAAATGGTTAGTCACCGTACCGGCATTCCCTGGTATCTTCATACACACAATATCGAATACCAGCGATTCCGTTCCATGGGCAAATGGTGGTGGCCCATCCTTCAGTTTTACGAACGATGGGCTTTTCGCAAGGCTGATAAAATTTTCTTTATCACACCCGAAGACCGTGCCTTTGCCGTGAGCAACTGGAGCATTAAAGATTCCAAATGCATGGACCTGCCGTTCGGTGTTACCATACCGGGTAATCCGACCGATAAAGCCGAAAAGAAAAAACAGATCACAGCCCTGCACAATATCCCTGCCGGCAAGACGCTGATCCTTTTTAACGGATTGCTGAGTTATAAACCCAACCTGGATGCGCTGATGGTCATACTTGAAAAGATCAATCCGCTTCTCCTGGCCGCAAAAGATCTTAATTACCATATTGTCGTGTGTGGTAAGGGGTTACCGGAATCCCTGCAAGAGTTGAAGACTTACCGTGATCAGCATATTACCTATGCCGGTTTTGTGGAAGATATTGCAGCTTATTTTACCGCAGCAGATCTCTTTCTCAATCCGGTACAAAGCGGCGGGGGGATCAAGACCAAAATGGTGGAAGCCATTGCTTATGGAGCCACCGTGATCGCTACGGAGACCGGTGCCACTGGTATCAATCGGGAAGTATGTGGGGAAAAACTGAAGACGGTTCCGGATCATGATTGGGCCGCTTTCGCCAATGCAGTTGCAGATCAGCATGCGTCCACTACCGGCACTCCAGACGCCTACTACGACTATTATTACTGGAAAAAACTGGTCCGGCGGATCGCCAACGGACTTTAAGAATTACCGGGTTTCATCCGGAAGCCTTCTTTCAACCCCTGTATTAGTTTTTGTTTCCGCACTTTATCGAAGCCCAGCCAGAAAGCCACCCGGGACAACAATGTATATCCTAACGCAAAATAGCGACGAAGCCCTTTGAAGTTCTTACGGATAAAATAGATCTTGTTACGGTTGGAATAATAAACATAGAACGGCGAATTGGTACCCACCGATGAGGAGACCTTGTGCAGGAGGACCAATGAGGGATCATAGAAGATCCGGTAGCCCATCCGCGTGGCACGCAGTACAAAATCCGTATCGTCATAGTAAGCAAAGTAGCGTTCATCCATAATGCCCACTTTTTCAAAGACTTCCTTTTTCACCAGCATAAAGCAGGTAGGTGAATAAGTACAATGCCGGGCTACATTAAAGGCCGGGCCATCTTCCTGATTCATACCATAATGCACCCCCAATGCCCGCCATTCATCCATATAGCCACCGGCCATCCAGAGTTTTGTTTCACCGTAGTAATAGATCTTGGGAACGATCATGGCCTCCCCTTTTTCATCGGCCAGGGAGACCAGCTGACTGAACATATATTCCTGCTCGATTTCGATATCATTGTTCAGGATCAGGACATGATCGCAGTGGTCTTCCAGTGATAGTTTGATACCGGCATTGTTTCCGGCCGCCACGCCGATATTTCCTCCGGTATTGACATGTTTGTATGCGGTGACCGGGTATTGTGCCAGGCAACGGGCGATCATTGCATCCGTTTCCGGACTGGCGGAGTTATCAATGAGGTAGAGGATATAGTCTTTATGTGTCTGTATGGACACACTCTTGAAGAAGTCCGGCAGTACTTCATCACATTTATACAATACCGTTACCAATCCGATCCTTGCCATAGTTAATTATTTCATCAGGCCTTTTGCTTTCATTTCCGCGATGGATTCATCGTAGCGGCTGGCCTGCACTTCCTGTGCTTTAACCCATCCGGTAAACTGACGCAGGCCATCACTGAAGGAAACAGCCGGACGGAAACCCAGTAAGTTTTCAATTTTTGAGAGATCAGCATAGTTATGACGGATATCTCCGAGCCGATAATTACCGGACACACTCACCGGTACTTGCTTTCCATACAGCGAAATAAGTCCTTCAGCCACTTCCAGTACGGTAGTCGGAATTCCGGTACCCACATTAAATACCTGTCCGTTGGCTTCCTCTTTCTCTATACCGAGTGCTGTAGCTCTTATCACATCACTGATAAATACAAAATCACGGCTTTCCTTTCCATCTTCAAAAATGTTGATCGGCTTATTATTCAGTACCAGGGTAGAAAAAATAGAGAGGATGCCGGTGTAGGGATTGGTGAGTGATTGGCCGGGTCCATAGACATTCTGATAACGGAAGGCCACCGGGGCAATGCCGAGAGTGGGACAAACCGTCATGACCATCTGCTCCTGATTTTGCTTAGTGATGCCATACACTGAGGATGGATGGATCTTTGACTCTTCATCAGTCGCTACCAGTTGCAAGGGACCTGCTGCTCCGGGGTAAGTGACTTCGAACTGGCCCCGGTCCATATCTGCTGCAACCCGGTGTTTAGGATAAACAGGGCCCATTTCCTTTGAAATATATTTTCCTTCCCCGTATATAGCGCGGGAGGAAGCAATGATCACTTTCTTAATAGCGGTTTTCTGATTGGCCAGGATATCCAGCATGAGGGCCGTACCCCCGATATTCACTTCGGTATAATGACTGATCTGGTACATGGACTGGCCGGTACCGGTTTCAGCCGCCAGGTGTACGATCACTTCATTGTCACCTATGGCTTTTTCCCAATCACTGCGGGAAGTAACCGTTCCTTTTATAAAGCGGACTTTATCCTTAATGGACCGGTAAAGGGGGGAACTGTTTTCCGGATCAGTGCCATGGATCTGCTCCGATAAATTATCCAATACGGTAATCGTACATCCTTCCTGTATAAGATAAAGGGCCAGTCCGGATCCGATAAACCCGGCGCCACCGGTGATCAGTATATTTTTGTAATGCATGTTGTCCGTTTTCAGATAAAATGGCCTTCCTTATCCGTACGCCTCCACTCCTTTCGATCCAGGTCAAATCGTTTAATAATAATAGCGGGTGCACCAGCCGCCACGCAGTAATCCGGAATATCCCGGGTTACCACACTATTGGCGCCCACCACACTGTTTTTTCCTACTGAAGCACCCACCACACACACATTTTCCCCCAGCCAGGCTCCGTCATGGATCACGACGGGCCCCAATTGCTCCACCGGCTGATCGATCACGGGAAGTTGAATATCCTTATAGCCATGCAAGTTATCGCTGAGGTAGACTTTGTCAGCGATCAGTACTTTTTTACCGATCTCGATCCGGGATGTGGCATAGAAATGGCAAAACCGGCCCACATAGGTTCCGTCACCGATGCTGAGCCTGCATTTGGCATCGCCAGTCAATGGCAGGCAGGCCAGCCAGCCCCTGCTGTTGATATAAACTTTTGCCCCGATATGGATATACTGTGCCCCTTCCAGTTTGGTCTGCAGCAGCCGGGCCCTTGCACCCAGATGGCCCAGTTGTGCCTTCAGCAGCGGGTACCGGAACAGGTAATAGGCGATCAGTTGAATCTTTCGGAGCATAGGTTCTTTTAAATAAAACCGGTCGTACCGGTAAAGGAAATGCAGCAGCCAAGGTAATACATTTTAGCTAATCGGCTAAGCTATCATAGAGCCGGATAGCGTTAAAATAGCTACATTTGAGCGCGCCGGAAACCCCATACATCATGACCATTTTTGAACGACTGTATATCGCTGTATTTAAGGAAAAAGCCAAACGGGCCATCTTCAGCAAAGCGCTGGAAGGAGTTCGTATGCCCAACCTCAGACCGGCCCTTCATCCGGATGTGGTTCATTTCAAGCATTTCGGACTGATCGGGGATATTATCTATGCCGTGCCGGCTATGAAGGCGCTGGCCGGAGAAAAAAAGATCCACCTGCACCTGCAGATCAACCAAAAGTCGCTCTATAAAAAAAGCATGAAGCATGCCAATCAGGGCAAGATCCTGACGGAAAAAAGTGTGGAAATGATCGCCCCCCTGCTGCTGGCCCAGCCGGAGTTTGCCGTGGTGGATGTGCTGACAGACCAACCCGTGGATTATGATCTGGATGAGTTCCGGAATTTCCCCTTTGATTATAACACCAACCATATCTGCCGCTGGTACTTTCACATGTATGGTATTACGGCCGATCTGGGTAAAGCCTGGCTGCAGGTAACCCCCGAAACTTCCTTCAACCAGGAGATCGTGATCGCCCGGAGTTTCCGTTACCGGGCACCGGGTATCCGGTATGATTTTCTGAAAGATTATCCCAATGTGACCTTTGTGGGATTAAAGGAAGAATTTGAGGATATGAAAACGGTGATCCCGGGGTTAAAATACCGGGGCGTGAAGGATTTCCTGGAACTGGCCGGTATCATTGCGGGTTGTAAATTTTTTATCGGCAACCAGTCTTTCCCCTTTGCCGTGGCCGAGGGATTGAAAGTACCCCGGGCCCTGGAGCTTTGCTTTGAATGCCCCAATGTGATACCGGAAGGACCCGATGCATACGACTTCCTCTACCAGCCGCAGTTTGAGAAGATCGTGCAGCAGCTGGATCAATCAGCCAGATAATCTAAACGAATTTTTTCTCCAGCGATAAAAACTGTTCTGCCAGCTGATCATCTTCTTCATGGAAAAGGCAGATATCGTAGTACCCAATCAGGTTCTTAGCAGAAGAAGCATACTCATGCAGGTAAGTAACCACTTCTTTATTCTTTAAAGTAGTGGCCAGCATAAGTGTACCCTTATGGTCAAAAAAGGCAATTTTATTGTACCCGGATTGTTCAAAAGATAATAATGTAGGGAGGCCTTCTTCATTGATGGAAATCATATTCTGTCGGTTGTATTCGAGGAATACAACAGGCTTTTGTTTTTTAATGATATCACCGGCACCTCGTAGTACGATCGTATCAAATCCTTCCACATCCACTTTCAGCAATTTTATCGTACGGCTGTCGAAACCGCCTTCACTGATGACCGTATCAAGTGTTTTAAACTTTACCTGTTTCCCGCCTTTGTCATCCGGAATGATCGTGGCATTCCATCCGCTTTTCTCAAAATTCACGTTCAGTTCTTCTGACTTTTCGCCGAGAAATGTTTTAACGATAGATACGTTATTAAACTGCTTACTGTTCTTCTCCAGGTAAGCATAGGTCACTTCATCCCCCTCCACACCGATCACAGGAATATCTGTTTCTGTTTTCACAACAGCAATCGTATCTCCGACATTCGCCCCAACATCAATAAGGGTCATTTCAGGATATACAGAAGCGATCGTCTTAGCCAGTCGTCCAAACTGAGCATTCAGATCGGGATATAAACGGTAATTGACTGCCTGAACATTGTAGCCGGGCATCCATACCTGGAATTTACCAACCGTCACCAAAACATCGTTCTTTGTGGCCGGAATATAGGGGACCCCGGTCTTAACAATATCATACCCGTAACGCTTTAAGAAATTCCTGATCAATGTTCTCATATCCTGTAACTATTTTACTAAAATCAGCCGGCAGGTTTCCTGATTCTTCCTGCTTTACTATCTTTGGCAGCTATAATACATTCAACACATGGGATTCTCCCTTACCAGCACCATCAAATCCATTTTAACCCGCACGTTCTTCCCGCATGTGAGGAGAAGCTATTCCCAAAGTGGCGAAGATATAATTATTAGTGATTTATTCAACCGTCTCCAGATAAAGTCACCCCGCTACCTGGATATCGGCGCCAACGACCCGGTTTCCCTGAATAATACCTACCGGCTGTATCTGCGGGGTGGCAGCGGAGTATGTGTAGAACCCAACCCGATCCTTTGCGAAAAGATCCGGCAGAAAAGAGGCCGGGATACCTGTATCAATGCCGGGGTGGCATTTGATGAAAAAAGAGAAGCTGATTTTTATGTATTTCCCGAGAAATTCAACGGGTTGAACACCTTTTCAAAAGAAGAAGCCGATTTCTGGGAAAAAGTAGGGAATGAGGAGATCGGAAGGCACAAAGTCGAAAAGGTGGTTAAAATGCAGTTGTTCGACATCAATGACCTGATGCAGCAGTATTTTCAACCCCATCCTAACCTCATCTCCATTGATGTGGAAGGATTCGATTTCCAGATCATGAAGGGTATTGATTTTAACCGCTTCCGGCCCGAAGTATTTTGTATTGAAACATTGGGATTTGTGGAAGACAATAAAGAGATAAAGAAAAAAGAGATCATTGATTTCTTCCTCAGTAAAAACTATTTTGTTTATGCTGATACGTATATCAATACGATCTTTTGCAGAAAGGACAGCTATACGATCCTGAAACAGGATTGATATTACAGATCCCTGATCACTTCCAGGAAGCGTTGCATTCCTTTTCTTTTTGCTTCATCCAGCTGGTAGCTCAGGTGCAGGGAATAGTATTTCTTCAGATCATAGAGCGGATAAGGGTTAGCCGCCACGATCTCATCGATCTTATCCAGTCCGAGAGCATTGCCAAAGTTAAAGTCACGGATAAAATTTTCTGGCAGGGGCCGGGTACTCACCCAGGCTGCAAACACAAAGGGAAGTCCGGTAATTTTTTTCCATTCAGAACCCAGGTCATAAATGAAAGTGGAGATCTTTCTTTGTTCCAGGGCCCGGTCGCCGATCACCAGTCCGGCAGTACGGCCTTTAATTTCCTGCCGGTAATCCTCCCCGGCTGCCTCAATGATCTCGGGGTTGATGCCCCAGTATTCCTTCATCAGGAATCGCAGCAGGGCCACGGAAGTACGGCTCTGATAATCGAGATAAACTTTCTCCACTTCCTCCATGGGTACTTCGCTGAACAGGGCCACGGAAGCAATTTCCCCTTCTGTTCCGATACAATAATCCCCAACAATATGATATTCTGGCAAAAGTGGAATCACTGCTACCGGGATCAGTCCAAGATCGATTTCGCCTTTGATCAGCATAGCTGCAATACGGGCCGGATAATCACCGATGAGTTCAATCTGATCAGCGAGCGGGGGCTTTTCCAGTCCATAAATAAGTGGCCGGGTATTCAGGTAATTAACAATGCCTGTGCGAATCTTCTCCAATTGGGTTATTTTTGCGCAGCAAAGGTAAAGGATATCCTTATCTATAAACAACTCACATGGAACTGACTCCCCTCACCGCCATTTCAGCCATCGACGGACGCTATCGTAAACAGGTACAACACCTGGATGAATACTTTTCTGAATACGGGCTGATGAAGTACCGGGTGCTGGTGGAGATCGAATATCTCCTGTTCCTGGAAAAGAAGAAATTTTTCAAACTCACACCCAAAGCTATCAAACACCTGGGCAAACTGGCTGAGGATTTCGGCCCGGAAGACGCCCAGGAGATCAAGCAGATCGAATACACCACGAACCATGATGTAAAGGCCGTGGAGTATTTCCTGAAGAATGAACTGGAAAAATGCGGGGCGGCTGAAGCAAAGGAATGGGTACATTTTGGCCTCACTTCCCAGGATATCAATAATACGGCCATCCCCTTGTCCTGGAAACATGCCATTGAATATGAATACCTCCCTTCCCTGCTGAACCTGAATATGGAACTGAAGCTGCTGGTGGATGAATGGAAGGATATTCCCATGCTGGCCCATACCCATGGTCAGCCTGCGAGTCCAACCCGCCTGGGCAAAGAGCTTATGGTCTATGTGGAAAGGATCCAGAATCAGATCGAACAGTTCATCGGTATTCCTTTCAGTGGCAAATTTGGCGGAGCCACTGGAAATTTCAATGCCCATCATATTGCGTTCCCCAAAACGGACTGGATCAGATTCGGCAATGAATTTTTACAGAAGATCGGACTCAGCCGTCAGCAATTCACTACTCAGATCGAACATTACGACAACCTCGCCGCTCATTTCGATGCGATGAAACGGATCAATAATATCCTGATCGATTTCAGCCGGGATATCTGGACCTATGTATCGATGGAATATTTCCGGCAACGTACGGTAAAAGGTGAAGTAGGTTCTTCAGCTATGCCGCATAAAGTAAACCCAATCGATTTTGAAAATGCAGAAGGCAATCTGGGTATGGCCAATGCGATCCTGGAGCACCTCTCCGCCAAACTCCCGATCTCCCGGTTGCAACGTGACCTTACAGACTCCACTGTTTTACGCAATATCGGGGTGCCCTTTGCCCATACCCTGATCGCCTTCCGGTCCATTGAAAAGGGCCTGGGCAAACTGGTGGTGAATGATGCAGCGATCTATGATGACCTTGATAATAACTGGGCGGTGGTGGCTGAAGCGATCCAGACCGTATTAAGAAGGGAAAAATACCCCAACCCCTATGAGGCCCTGAAAGAACTGACCCGGGGAAATAATAAAATTGACAAGAAAGCCATTCATGGATTTATTGATGGGCTGAAAGTAAAAGAAACCCTGAAGAAGGAACTGAGAAAAATCACCCCACATAATTATACAGGCATAAGTCCATTTAAGTGAACTCATACCAGTGATAAGTTTCTTACGTTGCCCCTGTAGTTGAGTACCTTCAAATCTATTCGTCCGACTGAGCAGGATTATAGATTTACGGAACGTATATACGTTTGTCTTTAATAAGCATGTATCCGGAAAAGGTTACAGCGGTGAAGTAAAGTTGTACGTTTCAGGAATGCCTTTTGGCAATATAGACATGTATCGGCTTCCCTTCATGTTCCCTTTTCAGCAACAGATGAAAGCCGGCTTTCAGCAGTACTTTCTGTGAAGCGATATTCGGGGTTTCAGTAATGGCATAGATCTCATTCCGGGAGCTGTTTTTCCAGAAATAGTCGAGTCCGGCACAGGCCAGTTCGGTGGCATAGCCCTTCCCCCATTCACCGGGCAGTAATGCATATCCCAATTGAATTTTAGTGGTGTCATAAGGCACCGGAATGATAGCCAGGGTACCGACAAACTGTCCATCGGCTTTTTCTTCCACCATCCACCTGCCGCCTTCCTCCGGTTCGCCGGCGGCCAGCATTTCATTTAATGCTGTATCACTTTCTTCACGGGTCTTGATGGGACGAATGAACCGCATCACCGCGGGATCACCTTGCAGCAAGAAAAACCGTTCATGATCCTGATTATTTATGGTGCGTACCCGCAACCGGTCCGTTTGAATGACTTCCATATCAGTAGCCTGAAATTTTGCAGACAAGATAAGTTGTTGAACTGATACGAGGAAGAAGAATGGAGAAAATAGTTAATAGAGAATAGTAAATAGAGAAAAGGGCCTAAAGAACCGCCCTTAATAAAGAAAGGATCCTTCCAAAAAAACGAAAGGTCTATTCTTTATGGAAGTCGCTGCTATAAACCCTATTCTCTATTCTCTATTCTCTATTCACTTGTGTATCTCACTGGTGTAATGAAATTCAATATCCGGATTATTCGTCTTCTCCGTATTCAGGAACCATTCGCTCTGGGCGAGATAAACCGGATGTCCATCCTTGTCTTCGGCGGAATTGGCTTGTTTAAAGCGAAGGAAGTCCTGCAATTTGGCTTCATTGGTACTGGTGAGCCAGCAGGCTTTATAAAATGGCAGGGAGTTGAAGACCACGGAAGCTCCGTATTCATGCAACAGGCGGTACTGGATCACTTCAAACTGCAGTTCCCCCACACAGCCGATGATCTTTTTATTGCCACCAAACTGGGTGAACAACTGAGCCACTCCTTCGTCAGTTAACTGCATCAGTCCTTTCTCCAGCTGTTTGGTCTTCAGCGGATCTTTATTCACTACTTCCTTGAAGATCTCCGGGGAGAAGGATGGGATACCGGTAAAATAGAAATCCTCTCCTTCTGTGAGCGTGTCACCGATCTTGAAGTTACCGGTATCAAACAGGCCCACTACATCGCCGGCATACGCATCTTCAATGATACTTTTATCGCGGGCCATAAAGGAATAGGGATTGCTGAAGCGGACATCTTTATCAAGGCGTACATGATGGAAATATTTGTTCCGTTCGAACCGGCCGGAACAAACCCGGAAGAAGGCGATCCGGTCACGGTGCTTGGGATCGAGGTTGGCGTGGATCTTGAATACAAAGCCACTCATTTTAACTTCTTCCACATTCACTTCGCGGGTAGTGGTCTGCCGGCTTCTGGGGGTTGGTGCGATGCGGATAAATGTATCCAGCATTTCCTTTACCCCGAAATTATTGATGGCACTTCCGAAAAATACCGGGGCCACTTTACCGGCCAGATAATGGTCCACATTCAGTTCTCCGTGTACTCCATCCACCAGTTCCACATCCTCCCTCAACTGGGCCGCATCCTTGTCACCCAGTTTCTCATCGAGTACTTTATCATTGATATCCGAAATGGAAATACTGTCTTCGTCGGCCTTGGTATTGGCGGTAAACAGCAGCAGGCTTTTCCGATCCAGGTCATACACTCCTTTGAACTCCTTTCCGCTGTTGATCGGCCAGGTCATCGGGTGAAGGGCAATATTGAGTTCCTTTTCAATTTCTTCCAGCAGGTCAAACCGGTTTTTCCCATCCCGGTCCATTTTATTAATAAACACGATAACCGGGGTATCCCGCATGCGGCAGACTTCCATCAGGCGTCGGGTCTGGTCTTCCACCCCATTTACACTGTCCACCACGAGGATCACACTGTCCACGGCTGTCAGGGTACGATAGGTATCTTCCGCAAAGTCCTTGTGACCGGGGGTATCGAGCAGATTGATGAGGGTTTTGTTGTACTCAAAGCTCATGACCGAGGTGGCCACCGAGATACCCCGTTGCCGTTCGATCTCCATAAAGTCACTGGTCGCGAATTTTTTGATCTTGTTACTCTTCACGGCACCCGCCACCTGGATGGCCCCGCCAAATAACAGGAATTTCTCAGTCAATGTCGTTTTACCGGCATCCGGGTGAGAAATGATCGCAAAACTGCGCCGGCGCTGTATTTCGTTATGATATTTCATGGTATTTACCGGCTGACAGACCGGGGCGCAAAGGTAATGATAGGAGCTGAAAGTTAAGGCTTGCGGGTTGCGGCTTTAGGTGACCTTCTTTAGAGGGGTTGTTTCCTGACTTCTGACAGCTGACAGCTCACAACCGACTCCTTTGTGCCATTCAAATAAATTTCCCCATAACTCTGCCGGTATGTGGTAATTTTGTCCTATGCTCCGACGTTCAGCAGAAATAGTCTTCAGCAGTATCAAAATGACCCTGCAGGAGTTATGGAAAAACAAGCTCCGTACCTTCCTGTCCTTGCTGGGAGTTACGTTTGGTATTTTTTGTATCATCAGCGTGCTGGCGGTGGTGAACAGCCTGGAGCAGAATATCCAGAATGAAGTAAAAGCCTTAGGGAACAACACGATCTATGTTGACAAATGGGATTACAGTGCAGGTGGAGGTCCCGATTATCCCTGGTGGAAATATGTCAATCGCCCCTACCCTCAATATGAGGAACTCAAGGAGATCAAAGAACGCACCCCCAGTGCCAAATACGCCGCATTCAAGATCAGTATTTCCGACAAGGTCTTCTTTGAAAACAACCAGCTTTCCGGGGTCAATATTTACGGGATCAGCGAGGAATTCAATGATATTCAGCCGGTCGATATTGCGCATGGCCGTTATCTCTCCGATGCAGAGTTCAGCCAGGGAAGTCCGGTGGCTGTGATCGGCAATGAGATCGCAGAAAAACTTTTCCTGGACCCTGAAAGAGCAGCCGGCAAAATGATCACAGTAAAAGGGAAAAAGATCATTGTGAGCGGCGTGATCAAGAAACAGGGGAAGACCATGATCGGTGGCTGGCAGTTTGACCAGAGCGTGATCCTTTCATACCGGTTTGCCCGGAACATTATGGATCCCAAAAAAGCAGACCCCCTCATCCTCGTACAAGGACAGGATAATTTAAGCAGTAAAGCCCTTAAGGATAACCTGACCGGCACCATGCGGGCCATCCGTAAACTGACGCCCACCAAAGAAGAGAATTTCACCCTGAACGATATCAATGACTTCAGCGATGCGATCAGCGAGGCCTTTGTAAGCCTCAATATCGGAGGCTGGGCCATTGCCACACTTTCGCTGATCGTGGGCATGTTTGGTGTGGCCAATATCATGTTTGTAACGGTTCGTGAACGAACCAGTCAGATCGGATTAAAAAAAGCGATTGGTGCCAAGAAAAGGATCATCCTAACTGAGTTCCTGCTGGAATCCGCCTTTCTCTGTATCATCGGCGGACTGATCGGACTGACTTTTGTATTTCTCCTTACCAAAGTACTTTCCGGAGCACTGAACTTTCCTGTATTCATCTCTACCAGCAACCTCGTATTGGCCATTGGCATTTGTGTGATAGTAGGTGTGATCGCCGGATTTATTCCTGCCCGCCAGGCCGCCCGAATGGATCCGGTGGTCGCTATTCGGAGCAAATAAGCGAATTGCCTACTTTTGCGCGATGCCCATAATCTTAGCTATAGAGTCCAGTTGTGACGAAACTTCTGCCGCCGTATGTGCGGACGGGAATATCTTGTCCAACTTTATTGCCACACAAGCCGTTCATGAACAATATGGCGGTGTGGTACCCGAACTGGCATCCCGGGCCCATATGCAACATATCGTACCGGTGGTGGACAAGGCATTGAGGGAAGCGAATGTTACATTAAAGGAAGTTGATGCCATCGGTTTTACGCAATCACCCGGACTGATCGGCTCCTTACTGGTAGGCGGACAATTTGCCAAATCCCTTGCATTAGCATTGAACAAGCCACTGATCGCCGTACATCATATGCAGGCCCATGTTTTGGCCAATCTGATCGATGACCCCAAACCGGCTTTCCCTTTTCTTTGTCTGACTGTAAGTGGCGGACATACGCAGATCGTATTATGCGAAGGTCCGGTGAAAATGAAAGTGATCGGAGAAACCATTGATGATGCTGCGGGTGAAGCATTTGATAAATCGGCCAAACTGCTTGGTTTACCTTATCCCGGGGGTCCTTTGATCGACAAGTACGCCAAAGAAGGAAACCCTGCCCGTTTCCTTTTTCCTGAACCACAGATAGCCGGATTAAATTTCAGTTTCAGCGGACTTAAAACTTCGATCCTGTATTTCTTACAGAACGCGGGTAAAAGCAATTTATTCAAAGAAGAGTTTACCGCAACGGAAGAAGAAAAACAGGCGTTTATTCAAGCCAACCTGCCTGATATCTGTGCGTCGATCCAGCACCGGATCGTTACCATTCTCCTGAATAAAGTGAAAAAAGCTGCTGCTGAAACCGGTATCAAAGATATCTGCCTGGCAGGGGGGGTATCGGCAAACAGTGGTCTGCGTACCCAATTTCAGGAAATGGGAAAAAAATATAACTGGAATACATTTATACCGGCATTCCAGTACTGCACTGACAATGCCGGCATGATCGCCATCACGGCGTATTATAAATTTCTGGAAGGCCAGACGGATCCGCTCAGTATTTCTTCCTCTGCCAGGGCGGCCTGGTAAACTGAATCCTTATGGCAAATACTTTCTTCCGATTCAAACAATTCACGATCCATCAGGAACATTCAGCCATGAAAGTAACGACGGATGGCTGCCTGTTTGGCGCCTGGGCAGCCCACACTATCCGGCAGTTGCCCGCTGCTGCATTAACCTGTCTTGATATTGGCACCGGAACCGGATTACTCAGCCTGATGATAGCGCAACAAAATCCGGATTGCACCATTGATGCCGTGGAAATGGATGCGGCTGCTTCGGAAGAAGCCCGGTATAATATTGAAGCAGCCGGAAAAGACAGTCAGATCATTGTTCATCAGCAGGACATCCTGCAATATGATCCCGGAAAAAAGTATGATGTTATTGTCAGTAATCCGCCGTTCTATGAAAACGAACTTAAAGGAACGGATACCGGTAAAAACAAGGCCCATCACAATGAAGGGCTGCTGATCAAAGATCTGCTGATCTGCTGCAGCCAGTTCCTGAATGCGGAGGGGGCTGTATACTTATTATTACCTTTTAAGAGAGAAAATGAATTACTGCAAAAGATCAGCGAGGCCGGATTCAGGATCACCCGGCATGTACGGGTAAGACCAGCTGTTCAATCAGGATTTTTCAGGATCCTGCTCGAATTGAAATTCCCGGACAAAACGAATCCGGCGTTGATGTATGAGGAGTTTTCTGTAAAGGATGAACAGGACCGGTATACATCCAACTTCAACGGACTGCTCCGGGATTATTATCTCTATCTCTGAACTTATTTTCCTTGTGCATAATCCCGCAGATAGTCAAATTCAGGGGTCAGTTCTCCTTTATTCACGATCGTGGCCCGGTCAATCATCGGTGAGCCATTGCCCAGCAGGTCTTCCAATATGAATTTGATCAACTGTTCCCCGAAATAACGGCTGGCATCGCGGGGCAATTCATTCGGCAGATTGCCTACTGCCATGATATCGATGGAGCCCGGAAGATACGGTGCTGTTTTTTCAAGTGTCTTTTTATCCACTCCGTAAACAGGATCGGCGATGGACTGATCACCCAGGTTGATCGGAACAGACCCATTGGCATCATCGGTAATATCCGCGATCGTCTGAATGATAAACTCATCAGACCGTGCTTGTTCTTTTTCAAAGAGGCGGGGCACATTCTTATCCCAATACACACCATTCATCAGGATATCTGTTTGTGCGGCATAAGGAAGGAACTTACAGACATACTGATCCGGGTGTTCATGAAAATCAAGGCGATTATAGCTTCCCGTTACTTTATGTCCGTACAGCTCCGCTCCTTTTACCTGGGTATATACCGGGTAAGCGAAACGCCGCCGCAGGTAATCGTCATTCTCCACTTCGTGAATACCCATCAGGTTCATGATCTCGAGGATCCCGTGTGCCACCCTGCCCGACCCTGTAACGGCGATCTTGACATTGGGCAGCCGGAGTCCGAAATAGGTATGGATCAGTTCTCTGAAACTGCGCTGCTTGTACACCCGGTCAAGGTTGAACAGGCCGGTCCTAAGCCCATAGGCCATCATGCCGTTATGGGCGCCCACGATCCCGGCAAAAAAACCAAAACCGATGATCCGTTGACCGTCTTCGTGTTCCAGGCACTCATAATCGATCAGGGTGATCTTATTATCGATGATAGCGCTGAGCAGGGGCTGGTTATGGGGCTGTTTTTTCTTGGTATGGGAAAAGAAAAGATACGTCTTACCCGGAATCAGCTGGCTCACCGGAACTTCCTTGATACCAAAAAGGATATCACAATCCGATAGATCGTCTTTCAATTCAGCTCCGGCGGACAGGTATTCCCGGTCACTGAAACAACGATCCGGTGAACGCTGCACAACCACCTGAATATCAGAATTATTCCTGAGCATCCATTTGCATTGGGCCGGGGTCAATGCCACCCGGTTATCAGCTGGTATTTTCCCTTCCCGAATAAGTCCGATCCTTTTCATAAAGCCGCCGTTATTGTGTACCGCAAAGTTGCCCTTTTGACCAATGCCAGACAAACTGATTTAAGTCATTTTTTTGGCATAATAAATGTTGTAACTTCGATTATTCTGTTTTTTTTCTCCCGTTGGTTACAATTATCTTCCCGGCGGTTACCCACAAAAAAGGTTCATGAAGCAAAATCGTCTGTTACTGGTTGTCAGTCTTTTTACATTTGTCGCTGCCACTATAGTGTCCTGCGACCCGACGAATGATGTACCTGAAAACCCCTCCGGTCCATATACACTAAGCTATGGCGACTCAATCATTTATCTGAAACCGGTGAATGGCGATTTTATTGTAAAGCCAGTGACGATCCGTCCCGGTGTATACTCCGGCTTCCCCGACGGAATAGAAATTGATGAAACCACCGGGGCCATCAATGTATCGAACAGTGAGACCGGATTACGGTACCGGATCACCCATATTTCACCTGCAGGAGACACTACTACTACGATGGTAGTACTTTCGGGTATTACTTTCCGTGACTATTTCTATAATCTCGCAAACGGCGATTCGGTGGCACATCCTGTCTATAATGCCAGTGATAGTCGCGTACTTCCTGTGAATGGCTCTGTTTTTGACGACGGAAATACGGCCAATACCGGTGGTTGTGCCGTTAAAACAGACAATGGAAAGATCAACCTGGCAGAATCCGTACGAAAAGGTGTATTTGGTGCCAATCCACGCAATGATGACAAGAAGGAAGTTGAGATCAGATACCGCATCAATGATGCCAGTGGCAAATCACAGAACAAGCTGAAAGTACTTTTATACTGGTATGAAAGCATGGCGGATGTACCCCAATATGTCTGGGACATTCTTAACGACCGTACCACCCAGGGTGTATTTCTCAAAAATGGAAATTTGCAACCGGACCAGACCCTCACCGGCAGGGTTGGCCAGGTGGCCAAACCCCGCCCCCCCTGCGTGGTAATTGTTGCGCATTAATGGCGATGGTGCGTTATTTTTGATAGGCTTAAAGCTTATCATGAAATATTTCTTTTCCTTTTTATTGTTTCTGGTCGTACTGGTGATCAGCTTTTCCCAGCAATCATCTGTTCCTGCTGCTGATTACATGTCGTTGTACCTCGCTGGTGAGAAAGATTACAAGGAAGCCGAGCACCTGGTCTTACAGAAAAACTATTCGGAGGAAAAAGAGGCGGAAATGAACCGCAGCGCCCTCCGGAATCTACTGCAGGCTACCCCAATGATCGACAGCCGTCAACTGGATTCACTGGCATTCCGTTGCCACTATATGATCGGTTCCCTTTATCATTATTTTGACAGCCTGAACCTGGCAAAGAAGCACTATGATCTGTCCATCCGTTTCAAAGAACGCACCCATTCGTTGCCCGATTCTGTAATTTTCAAGCCACTGCTGTTCATTGGCAGTGTATTCTACAGCCAGCATGCTTTCGATTCTGCCGTGATCTACTATAAAAAGGCAGAGGAAGTCACCACCCGGTATACACTCCCTTTGGAGGGAGAACAGCGTTTGTATAACCGGCTAGGGGTGATCCACTACGAAACCGGCAATTATAAACAGGCCAAGAATTATTTTGAAAAGGCTTTGTCCATGCTGCCAATATCCGATCCTATGTACAAGGAGTTCAAAGCTAATTTTCTGAATAATATTGCATCTGCACTGCTGAACCTGGAAAACTATGATACGGCGAAAAGCATCTACCTCCAGTTGTTGCCGATGGAAATATACAAGAATGAAGTCATACAGAACCTGGGGTTGATCGACCTCAGTCTGGGAGATCCTGTTGCTGCGATCCGTTGGTTCAAAAAAGCAGAGACGAGAGACGGGAATACGGTATTTCTTTACAACAAGATCGCGAAAGCCTTCCTTGAAATGAAACAGATGGACTCGGCCGCCCGATACCTGAAACTGGCGCTACAGGAAAATCTGAAATGGAACGGCCCGACAAAGAATGTAGCAAATGGTCTGACATTTTTTTACCAGGCTGAATCAGCACTTCTGGGCAATGATGTGCGTCAGGCCATAAGTTTATACCAGCAGTCGGTGATTCAGTTCCACAACGAATTCTCCGACACCAGTATCCTGAAGAATCCGGAAACCTTCAACGGGGCATTTTCCTATATCCAGCTGTTTAATGCACTGAGTGGGAAAGCCGAAGCCCTTTCCCTTCTATACCGGCAACAGAAGGAACTTAGTTTTCTGGAGGGGGCACTTGATGCGTATTGGTCCGCATTCAGGCTGGCAGGTTATGTAGAACGGACCTATGACTCTGATGAAGCACGCCTGTTCCTCGGAAAGATAAAGCACAGTGTACACAGCAAACCCATCGATATCAGTATTCTGTTGTATGAACTGACCGGCAAGATCAATTATCTTGAACAGGCCTATCAATTTGACCAGTTGAACAAAGCCTCGATACTTGCATTGAATGTGCAGGAAAATGAACTCCGTAAATCAAACGGACTGGACAGTGAACTGCTTGAAAAGGAAGCCCTCGTTAAAAAAAATATCACCCGCCTGTCACTGTCAGCCACCCGTGAAAAAGACAGCATCACCCTGAAATCCCTTGTGGCTGGCATCCGTGATCTGGAAATTGAATTGGGCAAGATACAGGAAAAGATCAATGAGGATCCGGTCTGGAAACTGCGCGGAGCCGGTACTCAGATCCCCGGTGTGACCCAATTGCAACGCAAACTGGATAACAATTCAGCACTACTCTCCTATCACTTATCGGAGCATGAATTACTGGTAATACTGATCAGTAACCGGAAATTTGAATATTATAAAACAGATATCGACCCCGGGTTTTTTGAGCGGCTCGATCATTTTAAAAAGATCCTGCAAACCGGTTCTGCGGATCAACGCTATGAAGGCAGTCAGCCGGCACAGGCCTTGTTCCAGGTACTTATCAAACCGGTATATGCCTCATTGAAACAATATGCCCGGCTGGTGATCATTCCCGATGATGAGCTTAATTATCTTCCTTTCGAAGCCTTGCAGGATGAAAACAAAAAATACCTGCTTGAACAATTTTCCATCCAGTATCAGTTCAGTACTGCTCTTTTCGGAGAAAATCTCCGGGCTGGTTATCTTACCCGGAGCCTCGCTTTTGCCCCTTTCACCAGTGCCGGGCTTACAGAAGACACGGCCGGTTCATTCTATAGTTTGTTACCGGCATCAAAAGAGGAGGTGGAAAATTTAAAAGGACGTGTGCTCACCGATTCGTCCGCCACCAAGAAGAATTTTCTGCGTCTGTCAAACAGTTATCCGCTTTTACACCTGGCAACACATGCCAGTGTGAATAATGACACGCCTTCACATTCCTATATTGCTTTTTACCCCTATGAACGGGATTACAGACTTTATGCCGGAGAGATCGCTTCCCTGCGGCTGGACTCGGTACAACTCGTGATCCTGAGTGCCTGTGAAACCGGTACAGGTAAACTGGTCAAAGGGGAAGGGCTTATGAGTCTATCCCGTGCTTTTGCGTATGCCGGCTGTCCGGATATCATTACTTCACTGTGGAAGGCTGAAGACCGGACCACTTCGTTCCTTACACAACGGCTTCATTACTATCTCGAAAAAAATTACAGCAAGGACAGGGCCTTGCAACAGGCGAAGATCGATCTGCTGAAGAGCAATGAGATCGATCCCCGGTATAAAACGCCGGACTACTGGGCCCACCTGATCTTCATCGGCAACTATGAAGAAGACCGGGGATCAAAAACCTGGTGGTGGATCGCATTGACCATCATTGGAGGCGCATTTCTTTATAAGATGGTGGGCCGGAAGAACTAATCAATGTACCAATGAGTCATTGGCACATTGATTAGTATAGTTTTTCTTAGGAAAATAAATGCTTACAGATGCAGGGTGATCACCGGTACATGGGTATCTTCCCGGTTACGGACGATCACATTATTGATCGTGGTATCCTGATAGCCGTTCTGCCCGTCGATAATTATTTTATAGGTGCCGGCGTTAAGACCAACGATCTTGAATTCGCCACTGTCATCAAAAGGAATTGCGGTAGCGGTATCTGAACCGATTACTGCTTTTACGATCGCATCTGCCGCACGGGGCAGCACCCTTCCTTCGATGCTGCCGGAACGGCTGCGCGTGAAGATCTTAATATGGGATTTTAAGCGATAGCCATTATTATTACCAGAGCCGCTGTTGTCAACCTGAATAGAATTTCCCGCATCAAAATCGATCCAGAATAATACCTGGCCATTGCTGATCTCAAAATTACTGGCATCCAGATTGGCGATCACTTCACGGTCTTCATCCTTGATCCGGAGCGGGGTGGGCTGACCATCTTTCATAACACTGTTCTGTGTACCCAGAACCAG
>CALRQQ020000008.1:0-25961 GCA_943370345.1 Chitinophaga pinensis | reverse complement strand
GAATGGATATGACGGAAATGAACGGAGGCTGTACCCCTTGCGGTATGGTGATGAAAAACAAAACCATCTCTTTTCCCACCATGGAAGGCCTGCTTTGGGTAAATCCCCTAACGGCGATCCCGGTATTACCTGATGGGGAAATATATATTGATGAAGTGACGGTCAATAACAAACGTATCGACCCTGCTGCTTTAGATAAAGAAAATGTAGATGCTTTTCACCGGGATATCCTGATACGCCTTGGCTTCTCGGCCTGGAGTAATAAAGAAAATATCTATCTCCAGTACCGCCTGAATAACGAAAAGGACTGGAAACTGATCAATACAGATAACGGCGCCCTGATCTCACTGGGTAATCTCGAAAGCGGGGAGTATACGCTCCATATCCGCAAACTGAATGGTTTCGGGGTGAATAATTATTCCTATAAGCAATTCAATTTTTCCATACCGGCACCCTGGTATCAGCGCTGGTGGTTTTATTTGCTCATTGCGGGTGTGGTCATGTTAGTCCTCAGCCTTTATTTCCGGTTACGTACCCGGCAGTACACAGTCCGCCAAAGGAAGCTGGAAGAACAGGTCACTGAAAAAACAAAAGAGCTCCAGCAACAAAATGAAGTACTTGAAAAAAATAACAGCATCAAAACCCGCCTGATCTCTATTATCAGTCATGATATCGTAACCCCGTTGAAGTTCCTCAATGTGGCAGGCAAGAACCTGATTGAAAAGCGCAAACTGATGAGTGAGGACCTGCAGGTAGAAACCCTGAAGGAGATAACAAACACGTCACAGGAACTGCAACTGCTTTCTACGAATATCCTCAACTGGATCAAGTACCAGAATGAGAACCGTCGGTTGGTCAAAGAAAATTTCAGCCTGCATGAAATGGTGGCGCAGTTGCTGGGTTTATTGCAATCACTCGCCCGGCAGAAAAAACTCATCATCCTCAACGATGTGGCACCCGGTCTGGAGATCTATCAGTACTATGAACCACTGAAGATCCTGATCTATAACCTGCTCACCAATGCCATTCATTTTACGGAGAAGGGCGCCATCGTTGTTTCAGCAGTAAAAGAAAACGGACATACCACCGTCTCCGTCAAAGACGAGGGCATCGGCATGAGTCCCGAGCAGATCCAGCGCCTGATGGCGGAGGAAGTAGTGATCACTTCGGCCAACGTGGATAATAAGAAAGGCCATGGACTCGGTTACCTGATCATAAAAGATCTGTTGAAAACGATGGATGCCACATTGGAAATTCAGAGTAAGAAAGGAGAAGGAGCCACGGTGTCCATTAAAATGAAAAACTGATATGCTTCGCTATCTGATGATCATTTTAAGTTTACTGACTGCTGTAGGCACATCTGCTCAGGACACATTGCCCAAACTGGTTTTAGTGAATCAGCACCGCCCTTCAAAAAAGATCTCCCTGAAAACAGACTGGGACACTTATTTCTATACCACCACCGGCAAGTACCATGGTGAAGTAATCATGCTTACTGATTCCTCGATACGGATCAGACAATATTATAAAAACGGAAAAGACAGCAGCTATACTAAAAAAGTACGGGTCAGTCGCCGTCATCCCGAAGGACTAAAAGTCAAACGTCTCGCCCTTTATACAAACGATACCGTGAATTTACTACTGAAAGATATTGTGATCGTCCGTAAACCCTGGTTCAATAACCGGGGCTGGATGCTGATACCGGCCTATTTCTTAGGCGGTGCCATACTCGCGGTCCCCCTGTTACCGGTTGCGGCGATCGCAAAGGGCAGTGCCGGTGTCCGTAACTGGCTGCAGTTTGAAGCCGTGTTGTTAGGTATTTCAGGTCCTTCTCTCTTTATCGGCACCAGACACCGGAAATTCGCTATTGGGGAAAAATGGAAGCTGGTACTGCAGTGATCAGGAGAATTTCTCTACGGCCTTCCTGATAAGATCAGTTTCAAATCCCCTGGCTACCAGGAAATCCATCGTCTTTTTCTTGCGGATCATATACTGATCGGATTTTAAAGAGGCATACCGTTCATCGGCCATCTTCTGCAATACGGCCCAATACTCGTCTTCATCAATCTGCTTCATCGCTTTCTTAATGCAGTACTCACTCAACTGCTTCTGCTTCAGCTCATATTTGATCTTCACCCGTCCCCAATGCTTCACCCGCCACTTGCCCCCGGCAAAAGCAATCGCAAAACGTTCTTCATTCAGGTAATTCTCTTCGATCAGTGTGGAAATAATTTCATCATGATCCTTCTTCCACACCCCCAGATCATACAGTTTCTCCTTCACCTCACTGTGCGCCCGTTCCTGGTAAGCACAGTAGTGCTTCAGTTTTTGCAGGGCCTGTTCTTTGGTGAGGGATTTTTTGTACATGGGGCAAAGATAACGCAGATTTTTAGTGTCGGGCGCCTTCGATACTGGTCGACTTCGGTACGACTGCCTCAGATATTTTGACTTCGCCCCTGAACACTTCGTAAAGAGGCAGTCTACTCAGTCTGACAACATCATTCCGCTTCGTAGGAGGAAAAGCAGGACATATCTCAGGGTTACAGACAGCTATTCAACGGAGCCAATTAGGAAACAAAATGTTATTGTCATCCTGAGTAGACGCCAAATTTGACCTTCAGGGCTTGTGTTATAGTTCAAGCGTCGTACCGAAGGGTGACAACATCATTCCGCTTCGTAGGAAGAAAAGCAGGACATATCTCAGGGTTACAGATAGCTATTCAACGGAGCCAATTAGGAAACAAAATGTTGTTGTCATCCTGCTTCGCAGGAGGCAAAGCTGTAACTAACTGACTATTAATTGAAATTTTTTTGGATGGAAAGGGGGACGGAAAAAAAGTAATTGCATTTCGTCCCTATAATTGGGAATGGAAAGTTTCTACATAAAGCGTGGATATGATTACTATATCTACATAGTATTATGCTCAGATGGGTCATATTATACAGGAGTAACAAATGATGTTGATAGAAGAATAGCGGAACACAATGATGGAATAGCAGATGACTCCTATACCTGCATACGCAGGCCTGTTGAGTTAAAATATGTTGAGGAATTTGAAAATGTTGAAAAAGCAATTGAAAGAGAGAAGCAAATAAAAAACTGGTCAAGGAAGAAGAAAGAAGCCTTAATTGAAGCAAACTATGACAAGTTAAAAGAGTATGCTAAAAAGAAATGGCATCCTTCAAATCAAAAATTTGATGAACAATAAAAGTCACAGGGATTCATCAGGTACTTCAACGGAGCCTCTTAAGAAACGAAATGTTGTTGTCAGACTGAGTAGACGGCTATGAAAAATCTACCGGGGTGCAACAACAGCCACTGCCGTCGTATCGAAGTCGACCACCACGAAGGGTGACGAGAAAAGGGTGACAAGCACAAGGCTGCCACAACTACTTCTTCGGCAGATCGGCGGTTAACAAACGAATATGATACTCCTGCACCCTCGCCGGCCTTTCCGGACTCAGCGTAAAGTACACTTCCAGATCGGCCTTCTCTCCATGGATGATAAAGGAACCGCGTAACTGGTTCTCCGGCTTCATCGGTTTTACTTCAATGATCTTACCGGCTTTTGTAAAGAGCTCACGGGCTTCTTTCTTTAAAGAATCGATCGGGTAATCAGGGAAGAAATTTTCGGCAAAGATGTCACTCTTCTCCGCATGGTTCCAGTCGGGGAGTAGCTTCATGAGCTCATTCTTCCGTTGTTCCAATATCGCAGAAGGGGGTAACTGTCGGGGTTGCAGTCCGGCCAGCTTGATCAGTGTATCGAGTACGCGGAGATTCACCCCACCAAAGGGGGAGTAAGTGCGGTTCGCAAAAGCCACAACACCGATCCCGTAATCGGGCATGATGCGCCACTGACTCCCGAAACCGGGGAGTCCGCCACTATGTGAGATATAGGTCTTTCCGTCACAGTCTTTCATCCAGCCTAAGCCATAACAATACGCTGAGGTAACCGGACAGCTCCTCCCATCGGGATAGGTGAACGCTGCATTGAATCCGTTCCAGCGCCAGGGATGATGCATCTCGCGTACTGAACTGCGGTTAACAGGTCCTGTTTCTTTGGCATTGGAAGGCGGCCAGGCCGATAAATGTAAGGCCATGTATTTTGCAAACTCATCAATAGAGGTGATCATACTTCCCATCGCACCCCAGCTGCCATCGGGTACATCATGCAGCAGGGTTTCTTCATTCCACTGATCATTGAGCCAGCGGTATCCATGGGCCAGTTTATCAGCCGGTACATTACCATACTCCCATTCTGCATTCACCATGCCCAATGGCTTCCAGATATTTTCTTTGATGTATTGCTGATAAGGCACACCGGATACTTTCGTGATGATCTTCCCCAACAAGGCAAATCCGAGATTGCTGTATTCGTAAGCAATGCCCGGCGGATTGGAGAAACTGATCTGTTTGCCAATAAACTCCATCAGGTCCTTATCATTATCAGCCAGCTGTCTGTCGCCCCAGGGGTTGTCTTCCGGAAAACCTGCTCCGTGTGTGAGCAGGTGACGGATCGTGATCGGGGGCGCATCGGCCGTAGGGTATTTGATATTTTTTAATTCCGGGACAAAGAAATAAGCCGGGCAATCGAGATAGAGCTTGCCTTCATCGCGCAGTTTGAGAATGGCCATCGCGGTAAAACTCTTGCTCATCGACGCAATACGGAACATAGATGAAGAAGTCGCCAGGGTTTTCTTTGCGATATCTGTATACCCATAACTGTTCTTATAGATCAGTTCCCCATCCACCACAATCCCAAAGGAGATCGCGGGAAAATGATTCTCCTCTGCATGTTTGCGGTAGATGCTATCGATCACGGGCAGGTATTGCCGGATTTTCGATAAGCGGGCCGTATCGGTAAATACCGCCGGATGATAGGAAGAGTCGTACAACACCGGGTCAGGCGGATATTGATTCTTATTGCCACAGGAATACAAAAGCACGGCCATACCGGCTGCTGCCAGGAACTGTTTCATATCAACTTATTTATAACTCAATTTAAGGATTCAGGCGGGATTCCTTTATACCGATAGTACTTCTTTGCTGTTTTCCTTCCGCATGGGTTGTTTCTTCCAATAGGTCAGACTGCGCCAGCACCATTCTAAAGGACCAAAACGGAAATACCGCAGCCAGATATGACTCCAGGTGATCTCAATGGCCCAGATCGCCATGGCCACCATATAAACTTCATAACGCTGCAATTTTCCCATCATGCCGAAACCAATCCCATAGAAGAAAAGCGCCGCCATCAGCGACTGCATCAGGTAATTGGTAAAGGCCATTTGCCCGACCGGACGCAAGAGCCTGAACAACCAGTTAAACCATCCGGATTTGTACAACAACATGATCAAACCGAACAACCCGATAGAACGAAGAGTGCGGGAGATCTCGTAATATTCGAACCGTTTATGTTTGATAATTTCAAATGCATTGAATTTATTTTGCATGATATCCCCCAGCCGCAGCCAGGTCAGGAAAAGCCCCAGCCCCATCCCTGCAATAAACAGGATCCAATACAGTTTGGCGGATGCCTGACCGGTAAGGACACCCGATTTGAAAAAAGCCATCCCCAATAACATGAACAGCAGAATATCCCAGATCCCGTAATAGGTAAAATTAAATTCGACCATCGCGGTAATCCCACTGATATAGTTATAGAGCACCCCGTAACTGCCGGTGGATTTCTCTATGTTTCGTTTCATCTCCTTTTTTAAGGCAGCCGTATCTGATTTCTCCTTCATCCCGGTCATAGCACCCAACTCTTCCTTTTGTACATCCGTCAGCTTTACCTTGGTTGTATCCAGTTTGGCCACCAGTTCCCCTTTCTGGATCACATCTCTTTGTTTATATAGTTCCCGGTTCTCCCGGGCGGTCATCAGCAGCAGACATACAGCCGCAGCAATCAATAATCCTTTTACCGCCAGTCTTCGGAAGACAAAGGCCACGATCCCGATAATGGAGTATTGAAACAGAATATCACCCGGCCACAGGAGGATGTACCCGTTGATCAGTCCAAATACGGTTAACCACATTTGCCGGCGCAGGAAGTACTCGGCCGGCCACATGCCTTCGGTTCTTTTTTCCAGTCTTGATACAAATAGAAGAATGCCCGCTCCAAACAACATCGAGAAAATGGCCCGTTGAGTGCCTTCAGGGATCCAGTTCACATACCACCAGACTTTCTCATTGATGGTACCCAGTTCATTATTCAGTAAAAGATGATCGAAAGCCGGTTCCGGCAATCCCATATAAGGAATATTCATCAACAAAATACCGAGGAGCGCAATGCCGCGCAGGCCGTCAAGGATCACAATACGTTCCTGCTGGGCGACAGGTGCCGCCAGGTTCGGGGTGGTGGGACTGGACATTTATGGTTGGTTTTTGGTTCAATGGTCTGGCTGATAATAGAAAGATCAGCCGGGATCGTCTGCATAAGGTAAAGGCATGCACACAGGTCTGTTGAGCGGATTGTGGTATAAGGTAGGCGAATAAACTGAGATTTTCAAAAGCAGCTCGTTACAAACCAGATCTCAGTAGCCTTCTGTATTTCTCTGCGCGCGCTGCGCCCTTCGCAGTTAATACTGTACTAACTCCAGGATTTTCTCCCCCAGTCTCGCTTTCGCCAGAAAATTCTTCTCTAGTTCAATACTAAAGGGAACCGGTGTGTCCAACGAAGCGCAACGCATCACCGGGGCATCCAGCATGCCGAAACAATGCTCGGCGATCCAGGCAGCGATCTCGCCACCGAGTCCGCCCGTCAGGGTGTCTTCATGTAAAACGAGCACACGTCCGGTCCGCTGTACGGCCGCCCGGATGGCTTCATAATCGAGGGGTAATAAAGTACGCAGGTCCAATATATCGATATCAATCTCCGGATGCGCTGCCGCAAATTCTTCGGCCCAATGCACGCCACTTCCATAAGTGATGATGGAAACTTCACTGCCATTGCGCACATGACGGGCTTTACCGATCTCAATTTCATAATAATCAGCCGGCACCGGACCACTCACCGAACGATAAAGGGCTTTATGCTCAAAATACATCACCGGATTCGGATCATTGATCGCCGCTATGAGTAATCCCTTTGCATCCATCGGGGTGCTGGGGTACACCACTTTCAACCCAGGGGTATGCGTAAACCAGGCTTCATTACTCTGACTGTGAAATGGACCTGCTCCCACACCAGCCCCCGTAGGCATGCGTATTACCACATCAGCGTTTTGTCCCCAGCGGTAATGGATCTTCGCGAGGTTGTTGATGATCTGATTAAAACCTACCGTTACAAAATCTGCAAACTGCATTTCCATCATACTCTTGAACCCTTCGAGCGAAAGTCCAAGTGCCGAGCCTAAGATCGCACTCTCACATAACGGAGTATTTCTTACCCTCGCCTTCCCGAATTCCTCCACAAAACCTTCGGTAATTTTAAACGCACCTCCGTACTCCGCTATATCCTGTCCCATCAATATCAGGTTTGAATGCCGCTGCATGGATTGATGGAGGCCTTCTTTGATGGCGTCAATCATCCGCTTTTCAGGTGTTAGCTGTTCGGTGTTAGCTGTTAGGGAGAGAGAAGCTGTCGGGTGTGAGGTGTCGGGTGTCAGGGAGTTACCAGCCGGTTTACCCCTGAAAGAAGATCGGACAGTTGCGGCTGTTGGCTGTTGACTACCGACTACCGACTGCCGACTACCGACTTGTTGCTGGCTGTTGACTTCTAACTTCAAACTACTATCTGCTAACTTGTAGATATCCCCCAACTCCTCCTGAGAATTTGCTACGACAGTCTCTGCATCAAACCCCGCCTTCAGCTCTTCTTCAATCTGATGTTTGAACTCCTCTCTTATCTGTTCAATGGAATGATCATTTAATACACCGGTCGATTTCAGGTAGTCTTCATAATTTTTGATCGGGTCTTTTTGTTCCCAGAGACGGAACAGATCCTGGGGTACATACTTGGTGCCGCTGGCTTCCTCATGTCCCCGCATACGGAAGGTCATGCATTCGATCAGATAAGGCTTCTGGTGTTTGATACAGAATTCACGAACCCCTTTGATCGTATCATAGACCGTGAGCAGGTTATTGCCGTCGATCTGAATGCCTTCCATACCATAACCCTTCGCTTTATCGATCAGACTGATACAACGGTATTGTTCATTTACCGGTGTGCTTAGTCCATACCCGTTATTCTCAATAATAAAAATCACTGGCAGGTCCCACACAGCAGCCACATTCAACGCTTCATGAAAATCGCCTTCACTGGTAGCTCCATCGCCGGTAAAAGCGAGCGACACTTTATCTTCCTTCCTTAATTTATGCGCTAAAGCCACCCCATCGGCAATGGCTAACTGGGGACCGAGGTGAGAGATCATTCCGCAGATATGATGTTCGCGGCTACCGAAATGGAAACTGCGCTCTCTTGCCTTGCTATATCCTTCCTTAGCACCCTGCCATTGCATAAAGAGTTTACTGAGGGGCATCTTGCGGGAAGTGAACACCCCGAGATTCCGGTGCATGGGCATGATCCATTCATCTTGCTGCAAGGCTAATGTTGCACCCACAGCAATGGCTTCCTGGCCAATTCCACTGAACCATTTGGATACTTTTCCCTGGCGGAGTAATACCAGCATTTTCTCTTCGATCATGCGGGGCCAGAGGAGTTCACGGTAAAAATGGACAAGCTGTTCGTCGGACAGGTCTTTGCGATCAAATTGCATGCATCTAAGTTCGGATTTTTTCTGGGAAGAGGGCATCCGGGAAATAAGAAAGGCGGTTTAAAGTACGAAGTACGAAATACGAAGTACGAAGTACGATCTTAAAGCACTTGGGTCGCTTAAAGACTCGTAGCTTGCCACTTCTCTCCCGCTTTAAAATAGTGACAGATAAACTTTGCCTCTCCCCGCTATAGGATCGTACTTCGTACTTCGTACCTCGTACTTGGCTTTAGGTTCGTACTTCGTACTTCGTACCTCGTACTTAGCAATGTTTTTTCTTAGACAACAATCAATTCATAAAACTCCTCAGGTACCAGATACTTCTCCGCCAGCGCCTTTAGTTCCTCGGCCGATATGGTCTTGATCGTATTGATCGAATCATAGAAATAAGTCTCGGGTACACCGTTGAGGATGATATTCTTCCAGCGGCCAATGATCTGGAAAGGACCATCGAGATCGCCGAGTATGGAACCCATGAGGTAATTGCGGACCAACAACAGTTCCTCTTCATCCACTAACTCTTCGCGCAGGATTTTCATTTCCTTGTACACTTCGGCCACAGTGGCTTCGGCTACATCTTTACCGGCTTCGGTACTCACCATCCAGGCGGAGTGCTGAATATGATTGTGTAGATAACTGTGAATGCCATAGGTATAGCCTTTATCCTCCCGGATATTACTCATCAGTCGGGAGCCAAAAAAACCACCAAAAAGGGCATTCAGTACCTGCACTTTTAAAAAGTCGGGATGGTGACGGTTGGGAAAACTCCGGGCTATCCGGATCGAACCTTGTACGCCATTGGGATCATTGGTAACGCGGTATTTTTTCTGTTCCGCCAGTACGATCGGGTGCTGTTTTACCTCAATCGGATTATTAGGCAGATCCCCGAAATACTGATCTAATAAAGCAAAAACATTCTCCGGCAGTTTACCGGCCACAAAGAGCATCAGTTTTCCCTGCGTATAATATTGATTGTAAAAATGCAGCAACTGATCCCTGTCGAGCGCATCAAAATCTTCGGCACTGCTGTATTTCCCATAGGGATGTTGCTCCCCATATAAATAGGTATCAATGAGCCGGCCTGCGACAAAATCACTTTTCTTCAGACTCACTTTGAGCCGTTGTTTCATGTTCTGCTGGTAAATAGCCAGCTCTTCTGAAGGCAGCGTTGATTCCGTGATCATTTCTTTCACCACGGGCAACAGTTCGCCCACATGTTTATTCAGGCAATGCAGACTGATCGTAGCCGTCTCATTATAACAGGCCCTGTTCACATAGGCCCCGTAATATTCAAAATGCTCGTTGAGCTGAAAGGCGGTCTTTGTCGTGGTCCCGTTGCGCAGCAGGAAATTCGTGGTCGCGGCCACCAGGTTCTGTTCTTCCTGGCTATTACCCGCAAAGAACACCCACTCAAACTGGATCACTTCCTCCGCCCCCGCATTCACGGCATAGACCGGCACCCCATTCCGCAGGGTATAAGACTGGTAAGGCTTCAGCTGCAGGTTAAAATTCACGGCATCCACGATGGGAGGCGGTTGTTGTCTATTGATAGTCATAATAAGTTATTTATTGCTGCGTCACCCTTCGGCACGCTCAGGGTGACACGATCATTCGACGCTGAATGAGCAAAAGTAGCTATAGGCCAAGGGAAGCAACCTGAACTCAATCGGAGCCTTTTAAGAAACGAAATGCTGTTGTCATCCTGAGTAGTCCCTCAACCAAATATTCAGGGCTGATGATCTAATTCTCACGGGACGTATCGAAGGGTGACGTATTACTTAGCCAAATAATAAATCGTATTCGAATTCTCCTCCCTGAACACTTTCCGTGCCTCATCGCGTATATCCTCCACCGTTACTTCCGCATACTTCTGCAACTCATCATTCATCCAGGCTGCATCGCCAATATTTTCGTAATAAGCGAGACTATTGGCACGGCTCATTACACTCATGTCTTCAAATGCGATCATGCTCTCGGTCTTGTTCTTTACTTTTTGCAGTTCGTGCTCACTCACCAGGTCGGTCTTTATTTTCTCCAGTTCGGCCATCACCGCTTTTTCCGCGTCTTCGATCTTTACGCCTTTTACCAGTTTACCTTCCACCGCTACTAACCCATTCTCCGTACTGCCGAAATGATGGCATTCGATATTGCTGAAGAGTTTCTGTTCTTTTACCAATGACTGATACAAACGCGAAGAACCTCCCCCGCTCAGGATATCGGTCATAAGGTCGGCGATATAGTAGCGCTTCTCCAGGCGGTGACCCATATGCCAGGTCTTGTAGAAAGCATCTAAGGGCACATCCGCTTCGATCGTCAGTCGACGGGCTTCAGTCTGTGCCGGTTCCTGCGGCAGGTTGCGGACATATTTATCGCCGGAAGGTATATCCCCAAACCATTTCTCCGCGAGGGCCTTTACTTTCTCGGTCGTTACATTTCCGGCTACTACCAGTACGGCGTTCACCGGACGATAGTGTTTAAAGAAAAAGTTTTTTACATCATCTAATTTGGCTTCCTCAATATGGGAGAGTTCTTTCCCGATGGTCATCCAGCGGTAAGGGTGCACTTTATAAGCGAGTTCGCGCATTTTATGCCAGGCATCACCATAAGGTTTGGTGAGGTAGTGTTCCTTAAACTCCTCGCATACTACTTTACGTTGGGTCTCCAGGCTCTTTTCCCCGAAAGCGAGTGATAACATACGATCGCTCTCAAGCCAGAAAGCCGTTTCGAGGTTTTCAGCCGGGAGGGAGATATAATAATTAGTGAGGTCGTTGGTGGTATAAGCATTGTTTTCGCCACCCGCCATCTGCAGGGGCTCATCATAATCTTCAATATTCACAGAACCGCCAAACATGAGGTGTTCAAACAAATGCGCAAAACCCGTCTGCCGCGGATCTTCATCACGGGCACCCACATCGTACATAAGATTCATCACCGCCAGCGGGGTACTCAGGTCCTGGTGCACGATCACGCGGAGGCCGTTGGACAGGGTGAAACGGTCGAATTGTATCATAATAGTAATAGTAAATGAAAGGTCAAAATTACTGGAAATGAAGTTAATGGAAAGACCTTTTGGGAAGAGGAAGTTCTTGTCATGGTGAGCGTGCCGAACCGTGACAAACAAGTTGCTCTTTTCTAGTCACCCTTCGGCACGCCTGCCTGTCCGGTAGGCAGGCTCAGGGTGACACAAACATTCGGCTTCGTAGGATGAAAAGCAGAGAGTGGCTCAAGGATGTAACCTGTATCTCAAGGGAGCCTCTTAAGAAACGAGATGTTGTTGTCAGGCTGAGTAGCCGTTTAGAAAATGTACAGGGGTTCAAAAAAGAAAACTCGGCGTATCGAAGCCTTACTTAATACTCCTCACCTTAAACTCATACTCCTTCATCTCCCCATTGCGCCTTATGATGATCTTGATCTTTTCATTGGGAGCCTGCAGGGCGATCTTGTAGGCATTGAGGTTATGCAGCAGATTCTTATTGATAGCAATTACTTCATCGCCTTCTTTGAGTCCGGCAGCTTCGGCCGGAGAGCCCTTGGCCACATCCCCGATCATGATGACACCGTTGATCAGGTAAAGCTCGATACCGGAGTAGGAGTAGTCAAACACATCCGTGAAATGCTTATTGGGTGTGATATAAATATCCCCCTTGCCGTAGTTGAGGATCACATTGAAACGGCGCAACAGGTCGTTGCCCAATATGCCGCCCATATACGGATAGGAACTCACATTGTAAACATCATCGAAAATAAAGACCGGTACATTGCGGAACTTATAGGGACCCAGCCGTACTTCCTTCATCACGGTCAGTTCCATGTCGATCTTACCACCCAGACCCTCTCCTTCTTTGATATACCTCTTTTTCTTTTTGCTCAGGAATGCACTGTCTTCCACAAACTCCCGTGATAACAACATACATAAGCCAGCACCCAGATCAAACAGGAACCGGGAATAGATCGCTTTATCATCGCGTACCCGCATGGGTTGAGAAACCAGTTGTCCGATGGCCGGTTTCAGCAGATAGCCACCTTTGGGATAACGGAGGGTGCCCTTACTCAGAAAACTCAGCCTCATGCTGTCATAATCGATCTTCATGATATAGCGGTTGATCAGGGAGTAGCCAATGATCCCGTCGATCCGCTCGCCGTATACTGTGGTCAGAATATCGTAATCATTAATATGGAAATCGAGATTTTCCACGGACAGTCCCGGGAAGTGGAGGGTCCGGTTAAAGAGGAAGTTCACTTTCCGGATACCCGCGATCCCACGAATGGTTCGTTCGGTGGGCACCGGCTTCATGCCTAAGTATTCAGCGGTGGCCGAGTCCAGGGAAATGCCGCTGCTGCCGGTATCCAGGATAAAGTTGAGTGTATCCGGATGATTGTCGATCAGGGCATGCAGAATAATAATGCCCCCCGTAAGCTGGGTAAAAGGAACCGTGGTGATATGCCGGGAAGGGGGCTCAATAAACTCTTCCTGGGCCCGGAGTGCGGGGGCACTGAGCCATACCAGGAGGAATAGTATGCCGGACAAGCAGGACTTCATGCGGTTAGATGTTCATCAGGTAGACAGGTATTTGCAGTAAAATGATGCAAAACATCTCCCTTCTCTTTTAAAATTACCGTAATATGAGGAGGTTTTCCAACCACTCGTCATATTATCTGTATTACAAGTGTAAATTTGCGCTATGCAGTTAAACGAATTATACGCCAAGGCCGCTGCCTTTGGCTTCCTGAGTGTGGAAGAAGGGGTGTATCTCTATCATCATGCCCCCCTGGCCGATCTGATGCTGATTGCCGATGAACTCCGGAAAAAACAGGTGCCACATGGTAAAGTAACCTGGCAGATCGACCGTAATGTGAACACGACCAATGTCTGTATCGCCAATTGCAAATTCTGTAATTTCTACCGCATCCCCGGACATGCCGAAGCCTATATAACGGATATGCCCACCTACAGGGTCAAGATCGAAGAAACCCTGAAATACGGAGGGGATCAGTTGCTTTTACAAGGAGGGCATCACCCAGAGCTGGGACTGGACTATTATGTAAATACCTTCCGGCAGATCAAGGAAGAGTTTCCGGCCATCAAACTGCATACACTTGGTCCCCCCGAAGTGGCCCATATTACTAAGCTGGAAAAAAGTACTCACCACGAAGTGTTGAAAGCACTCAAGGAAGCCGGTATGGACTCCTTACCCGGAGCCGGGGCCGAGATCCTGATCGACCGTGTACGTCGCCTCATCAGCAAGGGTAAGTGCGGAGCACAGGAATGGCTTGATATCATGCACGAAGCACATAAACTCGATATCACCACCTCGGCCACCATGATGTTTGGCCATGTGGAGACCATCGAAGAACGTTTTGAGCACCTGGTAAAGATTCGCGAAGTACAGAGCCGCAAGCCGGAACATGCCAAAGGATTTTTAGCCTTCATCCCCTGGACCTTTCAGGATGTGGATACTTTATTAGCCAAGATCCGCGGGGTACAGAACCTCACCACGGCGGATGAATACATCCGCATGATCGCCCTCAGCCGCATCATGCTTCCAAATGTGAAAAATATCCAGGCCAGCTGGCTCACAGTCGGTAAACAAACCGCCCAGATCTGTCTCCATGCCGGCGCCAACGACTTTGGCTCCATCATGATCGAGGAAAACGTGGTCAGTGCCGCCGGCGCTCCCCACCGTTTCACCTACAAGAGCATGCAGGATGCCATCCGCGAAGCCGGCTTCGAACCGCAGCTGCGGAATCAGCAGTATGGTTGGAGAGATATTCCGGAGAGTATTCAGGAGCAAGTGATAAACTACTAAGAAAACTTGTCATCCTGAGCTTGCCGAAGGACAGGAGCAAGTGATAGACTACTAAGACTTGTCATCCCGGGCGCAGCGAGGGAACTTGTACAGGGTTGGAAATTCAAACCTCCAACTTCCAACTACTAACAAGAACTTCAATTAAACATGAACAACTCCTACAAAAACTTCCGCAAAGTAGCCTTCTACGAGGGCATATCGTTTCTCGTTTTACTTCTTGTCGCCATGCCCATGAAATACTTCTTCGGTTTTCCCAAGGCCGTCACCATTGTCGGTTCATTACACGGAATCCTGTTTGTGGCATTTGGAGTGATGGCGCTGGAAGTGATGCGTACGTATAAGAAGAAGTTTGGCTGGCTGGTAAAGGCCGGACTGGCATCACTCTTACCCTTCGGTACTTTTTATATGGATAAGGAGTGGAAGCGGGAAGAGACGGAAGTGGCAGTCTGAATCATCTAAAGCATCAGTATGTTCCTCCTTTACGGCAAACGCAGCATGATCATTAAGAAGTATACAGATCATACGCATGCCTGTCCGCATTGCCGGGCACTGAACCTGAATGTGAAAGTCGAAAAAAGTTATTTTCATCTCTTCTATATTCCTGTTTTCCCGGTCAACGGAAAATTCGCGCATATCAGTTGTGGAAATTGCGGAAACCTGTATAAGGATCCGGTTTTAGAAGAGGACTTTTATATTGAACTGGAAGATGAGTACGAGAAACGCACCAGATCTCCCATCTATCTTTACTCGGGTCTTATCCTGATCACTGCCCTTGTTCTCTTCATCGTTATTTCCAATCGCCGCTACCAGCAATTGAAATCTGAACGTATTGAAACCCCCCGGACTGGTGATACCTACCTGATCCGGGAAAAAAGAGCGGGCCGTAAATATTACCATTATACAAGTGTGTTCCGCATCATCAATGATTCTGTATTCACCCATCCTGGCAACCTCGAATACCTTGGCCATGTCCGTAAAATGGATAAGCGGGATTATTTTGACACTACAGTAGTACGTCCTTACGCAAGGCAAGAGCTCCGGCAAATGCTGGAAGACGGGATGATCATTAAAGTAGAGCGGGAAAAAGAAAAATAAACAGGCCCGCACCTGAACCGACCTGTATTTTCCCCGTTATTATACTTCAAGATGTACCTGCCAGGCAGGTCAACAGACAATCAATCCCAAAGCGCAGCAGATGGAACAAACAAGCATTGACCGGATCATAGAAATGGCCTGGGAGGACCGGACTCCCTTTGAAGCCATTAAACTGCAATTTGACCTTTCAGAAGCGGAGGTGATCGCACTGATGCGAAAAGAACTGAAGCGCAGCAGTTTTCTGTTGTGGCGGAAACGGGTGAATAGCGGTGTCAGTCAGAAACATGCGCAAAAAAGAAATCCGGAGATTACCCGCTTTAAATGCAGCCGGCAAAAAACGATCTCTATGAATAAGATCAGTAAGCGGTAACTATATTAATTAAATTCCGGGGGATTTTTGAAAATCAAACTTCGTACTTTGCAACGACTGTACACGTTTTCAACCCACCGATCATGATAAAGCTGATCCCTTTTATTTGGCTTATACTCCTTTTCAATATTTGCAATCAGCACATATCCGCCCAATCCACCCTCATCCAAAACGATACCTTTTGGTTCACCAGCACCGGACAGCCTATCTACAGCCAGGGCGGTGGCATCTTTCGTTTCAAAGATCCACTAACCGGGATAGAAAAATATTACTGGTACGGTGTACGCTATAAAGAAGCAGAGACCTATCGCCTCAACCCGGCCATAACCTTACCCACATCGACTTTTGAAAGTGTGACCTGTTACAGTTCCACCGACCTGGTGAACTGGAGCTTTGAAAACAATGTGCTCACGATGGCTGAATTAGAAAAGAACGGGGGCTATAAACGCTGGCTGGGAAGGTTAGGAGTGGCCTGGATTGCTGAACCGAAAAAGTATGTGCTGGTAGTCCAGCACGGAAACCAGGTACTCTTTACCGCGAGTGATACCCCCGCCGGTGATTTCACCTGGCACAACCAGATCAGCATGAAAGAGATGATCGGCACCCCTAATACCGGTGATCAGACGGTGTTCACGGATGATGACGGGAAGTCCTACCTCATCTATTCCTATGGGAGCGGACGAAATAAAATTTATGTATCTGAAATAGGCGTAAAAGAAGGCAAGGCCAACCTGCTTGACTGCAAGGAAATTTTCCGCGGCGAAAGTCGTGAGGGCAATTGTATGTTCAAATACAAAGGCAAATACTATATGTGTGCCTCCAATATCTATGGGTGGGATGCTTCGCTCGCTTACTACCTGGTGTCCGACGATATCCGTGGTCCCTATACACCCGCGAAAAGCATGGCCGTGATGAAAGGTTGTGAAGACGACTATGCCCATATCACCCAGACCGGGTTCTTTGTTTCCGTAAAAGGCACGAAGCAGGAAACCATTCTTTACTGCGGCGATCGCTGGGCGGATTTTGCCGGCAACGGACTCGGTTATAACCAATGGTTTCCGATGTCATTTGAAGGCATTACGCCCGTGTTCAACTCCCTGCATCGCTGGAACCTTGATACACAAACCGGCAGCTGGTCCGTAGCTTCCGGCAACAACTATGTCCGCAATGCCAGCTTTGAAGCCGACCGCCGGTATGTTCCCACGCATGTAAAGCCTGTACAGGATCAGCTTACCGGCTGGTATAGTACCGTTCTTCAAGGCAATGCCATCAGCCAGGACTCACTAAGCAGTCCGGTCCTCAATTATTTCAACACCGAAGCCGATCGCAAAACAGTGATTGGTGAAAAAAGTCTGGCCATCACCGATAATATCAATTTTCACCGTCGTGTGTCCCAAAACATCAGTTCCACCGCTTTTGTAAAACTTCCGGATGGATACTACAACCTCAGTGCCATGATCCGGAGCAGCGGCACATTTACCTCTGTTTTTATGTATGTAAAAAGTAAGGGGAAAAATATCCGCTACCCGATCATCGGTGACATTAAGGAATGGAAAAAGATCACACTCGGCCATATTAAAGTCAGAAAGGGAAAAGCCGAGATCGGTTTTGAAGCAGTGGGAGAGGCTGGTGCGGTGTTGCTGGTGGATGATGTGGAGCTGATCAGGGAATAGTTCGGATATAGAGGATAATAGTTAGTCCTCCTTCGCTAAACCTGCCGGCAGGCAGGCTGGCTATCAACTATTGCTTCCCCTGTCTCCACCACCAGGCAGTCAACCGGCTCCCGAAGCACCGGCATGAGAACCGGCAATAATGTCATTACTTATTGAAAAATAAGTATGAATTCCTACCAGGGTCATCTTTTTTTATCCATCCAATATCTACATTTATGGTCAACATCGCTGTTCTAAGAAATCCGGTGAACATGAATTTCTTAACCACTTTGAATAATCTGTTGAATATTGACATGGCAGTGGCGGGTCAGTCAAACAACCGGGATAATATTCTGGTTCGGGAAGGAAACCTGGTGCACCGCGGACTGATATTCATTGAGATCCTGTATGGTTTATTTTTCATGCTTCTGACCTGGTACCAGGGATTTTACTTTCAATCTGTACTGAACTTAGCCCTTTTTATTGCATCCTGTCTTGCCTATTTTATACAATACAAAGGGTTTGACTTCTACGCAAAGATCTTTAACCTCAGCCAGGTGATCCTGATTGTCGCCCTGATGTTCTATCTTCCGTCCTCCCCATATGGAGTGCATCTCAATGATAGTGTGCTGGTCTATTACATCCCTGTAAGTGTGAGTACCCTGATCGCTTTCCAGGGAAAGGAAAGAAAATATGGCTATATATTTTCCGGGATCATCCTGCTGGCGGCGCTTATCCTGATTCTAACAGACCCTCACTACGAGACCCGACAGCCGGTCTCAACATTGAACGGTTTCAACTTTGATCTTCTCTTTAATATTATTGGGGCCGGAATCGCCACGTTCATAGAGGTCGCGTATATCCTGGCCCTGAACAACCGGTTGAATGAAAGCCTGACCAAGGCCAACCACGAACTCGACAATTTTGTGTATATCGTCAGCCATGACCTGCGTTCACCCGTGATGCTCACCAAAGGTCTGCTTGATTTATCCAAAATGAAAGTGGATGAAAAAAACGAAGTACTCAAATACATGGACGTTGCCGGAAAAAGTATCAACAATCTGGATGAGATCATCAAAGAGATACTGGCCTATTCACGGAATTCAAGGACCGGACTGCAGAAAGAAACATTTGACCTTAAGACCATCATACAGGAAATAAAAAACGGACTGGATATAAAGAGTGATCCATCCTTCATTTTCGAGGAAGAATACCATGATGACACCCTGATCTTTGCCGATAAAGGGCGGCTTCAGACCATACTCCGTAACCTGATCACCAATGCATTTAAATATAGAAAAAAAGAGGCAGGTATAGCCTTTGTAAAAATCGATTTTACTAAAAAAGCAAATACACTTCAATTCGCTGTAAAAGACAACGGTCAGGGTATTCCCGGTGAAAGCCTCAGTAAAGTATTTGATATGTTCTACCGGGGTAATGCAACTACTGTACCCGGTACCGGACTTGGACTATATATCTGCAAAGAAATGCTGGATAAAATGGGAGCCACTTACCATATCGATTCCACAGAAGGACAAGGAACCACATTTTCTTTCAGACTGGCCCAGTCCGGAAAGTCTGCCGGACACAAATAAGTGTCAAATACTATTTTTATATGAGTATTAATTATTGTTTTTAAATGCCCGGGGCTATTAATTGCATGATTCAGAGTGAATTTCAGTCCAATTAAAATAATCACCGATACTTTTAGAAGTAGTCAGCAACCAGGACTATAAAACGCATGTCATTTAAAGTCTTTCTAAAAACCCTGCTCGATGTGGATATTCATTTCACAAAAGGGCACTACACGAACAATAACATCCTTGTCAGTAAGAGTGACTATGTGCACGCGATACTGCTCATTACCGTAGTAATTTACGGGGTTTTATACGGCATCGTTAGTTTTACTCTGGCCTATCATTACCAGGCCGCCCTCTGTGCTTGCTGCGGATTTTTTGCCCTGATCGCCTTGCTGATTCACCGGATGGGATACACGCTTGCATCAAAACTGATCAACTTTACACAACTGATCACCATTATTGCCCTGATGTTCTACTTTCCCTCCTCTCCATATGGCGAACACGTCAACGACAGTGTACTGGCCTTCTATGTGCCGGTAATCATCGGAACGCTGATCGCTTTTCAGGGAAAACAGAAGCATTACGGACAGATACTCGCGGTTTTTGTTCTCCTGCTCATTTCAATACTGATCCTGTCGGATATTCACTATCCGGAACACCCCAAGTCAAAAGAACTGATTGGCCCCAACATTGATATGCTATTGAATATCACCGGGGCAGCTATTGCTACATTTGCTGAAGTGGCATTCATCCTGGCCTTGAACGACCGGCTGAACAACAGCCTGATCAAAACCAACCAGGAGCTGGATAATTTCGTTTATATCGTTTCACATGACCTGAGATCCCCGCTCTTATCCACCAAAGGACTCATCGACCTGGCCAAAATGAAGATCGATGAACGGGAACAGGTACAGAAATACCTGGGACTGGCCGTCAAGAGTATCAATAACCTGGATGATATTATTCATGAGATACTTGCTTACTCCCGGAATGCACGTACCGATCTCCAGGAGGAAACATTCGATATAAAAGAATTGATACAAGAAGTAATAGACGGTCTGCGGTTTTCAGCCGGTAACGGGTTTTCCTTCCGGGAGAAATATATCGGAACTACGCTTGTTCATTGTGATAAAAGCCGTTTAAATACCGTGTTACGGAATATCATTGGCAATTCGGTTAAATACCAAAAAAAAGATATCGAATTTCCTTTTGTGCATTTCTCTTTTGAAAACCTCAAAGGAAATTTTACGATAAATATCACTGATAACGGGGAAGGTATTCCTGCGGAAAGCCTGGAACGGGTATTTGACATGTTTTACCGCGGTACTACCACCGGCAACGGTACAGGTCTTGGTTTGTATATCTGTAAAGAAATGCTGGAGAAAATGAATGCCCGCTACACTATTAGCTCCCTACCCGGAGAAGGAACTGATTTTTCCATACAAATCAGTAGAAATTCATCAATGATAAACGGGGACCATACGCTCACGTACGAATCAACACAAACAGAGCCTCCTCTCCATCTGAATGAATCGCCGGACATTTTTCCGGGACTCAGCAGCACGAACCAGGCGGGCTAATACCTCATCCGGAAAACCCATCTCCCGACCCCTGACTCCCATCTCCCGACTCCTGACTCCCATCTCCCGACTCCCATCTCCCGACTCCCATCTCCCGACTCCCGACTCCCTCCTTGCACTTCCCGCTTTAAATACGTACCTTACTTCTCCGAACCCGTAACCAACCTATGTTCCGCCGCCTGATCCCGATATTCCTGATCCTGACCTGTTTATGTACAGGTGTGCCCGCCCAGCCGGCCCTTCCGGATTTTACCCAGGTGGACCAGCGGTCACGCAGCATCCGGTATGAGGACGATATCATTAAACTCGTACAAAAACTCACCAGTCCCTATTCCGATAAATTATCCAAAGCGCGCTCCCTTTTTGTCTGGATCACTGAAAATATCCGCTACGACTGGAAATTCTACAATAAAGATCAGGAGATCAAAATACCTGAATGTAAATCCGGACAGGACTGTGATGAAGTACTGGCCAACTGGGAAAAAAAATACCTGAATAACATTCTCCGAAAAGGGAAAGCTATCAGCGACGGCTATGCCCGGCTCTTTACCCGTATGTGCGATATCGCCGGACTGGAAGCAGCCACGATCAACGGACATACCAAGACCAAACTCTACCAGATCGGCAATGCCGGTCCGGTCAATCACAGCTGGAATGTGATCTGGCTCGACACTACCTGGCATTTACTCGATGCTACCTGGTCTGCGGGTTATACCACCGAAGATGAAAATACAGGCAAACTCAACGGCTTTGTCAAACAATTCAACGACTACTATTTCCTGACCCCCTTTGCCGAATTTTCCCGTAACCACTTCCCGCAATATACCAGGTGGGTATTAAAACCCGGTTATACCAAGGATAAGTTTGCCGCCAATCCTTACTTTGATCCTGATATTCTGAGCAAGATCAAACTGCATTCACCAACAACCGGTATGATAAACGGGAAAAAGGGGGATACCATTCATTTCAAATTTGAATACTCGGGTACAATTGAAAAACTGCAGGTAAATACCAATCTTTACCGCAACGCCGAGGTTTGGGGATGGGAACAGATCAATAAACGTAAAAAAGTCTGGGTACAAGATACCTTTGCCCTGAAAAGACAACGATATACACCCTTTGTAAAAACCGGTAACCTGTACGAGTTTGATTATGTGATCCCTGAAAATTCACTCTATTATCTCGATATACTTTTCGATTTTCAACGGGTGATGCGGTTTAAGGTGGTGATAGTAAAGCCAAAATAGGCGAGAGGCGAGAAGGAGAATATTGCCGGGCTTACATGTATTTCTCTGCACTCTCCTCGTCCTCTGCGGTAAAGTAAATAATGTTTAAAACAGTTAAAAAAAATTACATGCAGCTGATAAAGAACAGTAAATCACTTACACTCTTCCTTGTATTCCTTTTCGCCTTTGCCCTCTTAGCCAAATCCCAGGATGTCGCTATTGCCCGTAACACCGTATACGCAGAAGGCTCCAGTCACGGAGCATATTATAGTATCAACTATGACCGTATCTTCCGGTTGGGAGCGAATTTTACCAATACCTATCGGGTCGGATTTTCATTACTGAACAATGCGATTGCCCTGCCGATAGGACTAAACTTCTTGAAAGGAGATGGCTTTCACCATTTTGAATTTGGTCTGACCGTGGTGCCGTATGTAGAAAACTACCAGAAGTTGTTTTCCGCTGGCAGCCTCTCCGATAAAAAGATCTATATCATTCCCGGTGCCGGTTACCGCTACCAGCCACCCGGAGGTGGTCTGTTCTTTAAAGCGATCGTGGCTCCGGTGATCTATCTCGATCCACCTTCAGACAATTTCTGGAAAATGGATGGGAAGGTTTACGCCGGCGGTTCAGTGGGAGCCGGTATTAGTTTTTAACCCTGAAATATTCTTTAGCTAAATGGCAAAGGGCGATAAAATGCAGGAAGTCGATTTCAAGTCCATCGACGAATTCCTGGCCTTCCTGCCGGAAGATGAACTGGTTATTGTAGAATGGCTACGCAAACTGGTATTCTACTGTCTGCCGGAAGCCCGGGAGCAATTATCCTTTAATGTTCCTTATTACTATTATCACCGGAATTTCTGTTTTATCTGGCCGGCCTCGGTTACATGGGGCAAAAAGAAAACCTATGAAGGCGTACGATTTGGCTTTGCCTGTGGCAACCAGCTGACCGATGAGATCGGCTATCTCGATAAAGGCGGACGAAAACAGATCTACTGGAAAGACTTTGCCTCGGTAAAGGAAATTGACCCTGAGCTGCTGAAAGCGTATATTTATGAAGCCATCCTGATTGATGAGGAGCATTTCCGGAAAAGGAAATCCGCATTAAAGAAGTAATAAACCTATTGCCTGTGCAAGAATTCAAGCCGCTGCTACCAGCTTTACTCGTATTACTTTTCATGAGCTGCCAGGAGAAACAACCCGTTAAAACAGAGCTGCCCGTTAAAGAACATCCTGAGGAAACCATTCTGCGGCTGGAAAAAAAATGGCTGGATGCCGAATTCAACCTTGATACCGCCAGCATCGCTCCCTTACTTCATCCCCGCTTTATCACTATTAACGGCAACCAGATCTCAGGCAGGCAGGAAGAACTGAAAGGAATTTATGAAAATATAAGTGCTATGCAGAAGGCCGGTATCGTACTCGATTCACTTCGGCTGGAAGATGCACAGGTGCGGTTATACGACAGCACCGGTATAGCTACTTTCATTGTACATACATTCAAAAAAGATAAAGGAAAAGCGGTCGAAAAGCGGACCCGCTTTTATGATGTATGGATCAAACGCTCCGGTCAATGGAAAGCGGTATCATCACAGGGAACGGTACTACCTGAAAACTGATCCGGGTTATCCCGCCATCATCACCTGCTTATTGTATTTATTGCGGTACTCTACCGGGGTAAGTCCGGTTACTTTTTTAAAAATAGTGCGGAAGGCCTTGGTATCCGTATAGCCCACTTCAAACATCACTTCACTGATATTCTTTCGACTGGTCTCAAAACTCCGTTTGGCCGCCTCCATCTTTACCCGCTGCAAATATTCCACCACTGTATTATTCGTGGCTTTCTTGAACCGGCGTTCAAAACTCCGGCGGCCAATGGCGAACCGCTCTGCCAGTTCGTCCACTGTCACTTTATTGGTATAATGGGCTTCGAGCCAGGCCTGTACCTGTTTGATGGTATCGTCTTCATGGGACCGCTGTCCGTTGAACAACATAAAGGCCGCCTGGCTGTCCCGCTCAATATCCACCGCAAAATATTTGGCGGCCAGAATGGCGGTCGCACGATCCGTATATTTCTCCACCAGGTATAATAACAGGTTCCAGTAAGAATTGGCGCCGCCACTGCTATAAAGTCGTTGTTCATCAGTGATAATACTGCCATCCACCATTTCTACATTGGGAAACATGGCCCTGAACTCATTGCAAAAACCCCAATGGGTGGAACATTTCTTTCCATCCAGCAGTCCCGTGGAGGCAAACAAAAATGCACCCAGGCATAGCGAAGCCACTTCCGCGCCTTTATTATACTGCTCCACAATCCAGGGGATCATTGCCCTGTTTGCTTCTATTGCGGTCTTCATGTTACCACTCAGGGCGGGTATGATCACCAGATCTGTTTGCTCCACTTCATCCAGCAACAGATCCGCATGCACGGAAAAAGCGGCGTTATCCAGCCGGGTTTCCCGCCGCACTGCTACCAGTTTTACCTCAAACAAAGGCGCTCTTCCGGCAGCTGACAGAAACTGATTTACAGCCGAAAACAAATAACGGGGATCCGCCACCGCTTCTATTACTGCGGTCTCCGGAACCAGAATGGATACATGTTTCATGTCTTAAAGGTATAGAAACTACCTGTCGCAATCAACCCGTTGAATTGTCGTTTTTACCGGTTATCCATATTATTTAATCTCTGTAAGTTTACAAGACAAAACAAAACCAACATGTCTGCCTCCACACGTATCACAGTCGAAGCTGTGATCAATGCGCCCGTTGATAAAACTTGGGCTTACTACACCGGGCCCGAACATATCATGCAATGGAACCAGGCAAGCCCCGACTGGCATTGCCCGGCCGCCACAAATGATCTTCGTCCGGGAGGAAAATTCTCCTCGACCATGGCCGCCAAAGACGGCAGCTTCAGTTTTGATTTCTGGGGTATCTATGATGAAGTGGATACCTATAAAAAAATTGTCTATACCATGGGCGACGGCCGCAAAGCCGATGTATTGTTTCAGGATAAAGGAAACAGTACCGCTATTACTGTACACTTCGAACCCGAAAGCCAGAACAGCCTGGAGTTACAACAGGGCGGATGGCAGGCGATATTAGATAGCTTTAAGAAGTACACGGAAAGCAGTTGTTAGGAAACAGCCGGATGAGCGGGAAGCGAGAAACTAGAAGCCAGAAGGAAACAGCCCCTCCTTAAGACCTGAATCTATAATAATAAAAAGTTACTCGTTTTACGGTATGCCTTTCGTACTGCTAACTTCTTACTTTATCCAGTGCTTTTCAAACAACTAAACGTACAAACTTTAAACAATATCTACTATGTCTACTAATATTCACCCCTGTCTTTGGTTCAATGGTAACGGTAAAGAAGCTGCTGAGTTTTACTGCAGCCTGTTCCCGGAATCCCGTATTACGTTCGATACGCCCATGGTGGTGAACTTCAACCTGCACGGACAAAAGTTCATGGGACTGAATGGCGGACCGATGTTCAAATTCAATCCCTCCATTTCCATGTTTGTCACCAGTGAGTCCAATGAAGAGATCGATGCGCTCTATGCAAAACTGATGGATGGGGGTATGGCCATGATGCCACTGGATAAATATGAGTGGAGTGAATACTATGCCTTTGTTCAGGACAAATTCGGATTGGCCTGGCAATTATATAAAGGAAATTACAGTTCCGTGAATCAGAAGATCACACCCTGCTTCCTGTTTACGGATAGTCATTTCGGTAAAGCAGAAGCCGCGGTGAATTATTATACGGAATTGTTCCCCTCCTCAGCGGTCAGTGGCATCCTGAAATATCAGGAAAACGAAGGCGCCGCTGTAGCGGGTAAGGTCAAGCACTCCCAGTTTATCATCGATGACAAAGTATTCATGGCCATGGATGGTGCCGGTAATCATGGCTTTTCCTTTAATGAAGCCATC
>CALRQQ020000007.1:0-26848 GCA_943370345.1 Chitinophaga pinensis | reverse complement strand
AAATTAGCTGCCTGCTGTCTTCCCGGCTTACCGACTAATCTCCGCCAGCACTTTCTCATCCACCTTCACCGGATACTTCTTCTTCAGCACTTCCTCCCATTCTTTTTCAAGGATGGCCTGGTAATCATTGATCACAATTCCTTTTGCTTCGCTATAGCTGCGTTGCAGTAGTTGCGGATACGCATTGAAGATATAGGCAAAGGAAGCCGTGTTATCCGCCTGGTTGATCAATGGGGCGGTCATCAATCCGGCCTTCGGCACCTGCTTGTTCAGGTTGGGGATCTGATTCCATTCGTACCGGGAAGAATCGGCCAGTACTTTTTCGGAATACTGATCGGTGATCTTTTTCCAGTCGGCCGGATTGGCTTTCACTTTATCATAGATCGTCTGGGCAGTCGTGGGATCAGAGCAGAAGAAGATGACCACATCCGCACTCTGCTGCCAGGTGTATTGCTTTTTGTTTTTTTCATATAAGGCCAGCAAAGCAGCCGTATCAGTTTGTGCCTTTGTCCATACTTCCTGCTGCATCACTTCAAAGAAGAGATTGCCATCCCTGAACTCTGCCATCTGGTTGCGGAACTCTTCGTTGAATTCTTCCAGGTGTTTCTTATAATACTCAAACATGGCATATTGAAGCCATTCTTCCCGGACCAGTTCGTGTGCCTTGGCCCCCGAACCATCGGGACGAAAACGGTATACACTGGCATAATTGAACCAGGCTTCCAGATCAAATACCTCCGATCCGATTGAAAATACCGCTGTGGATGACTGAAGCTGGCGGCCGGCTTCCTGCATCGGCAACCTGTCCAATATACTGTCTGAATAGGCCCTGAATCCGGCATCATTGTTCAACAGGATCTTTACACCCGCTTTATCCCTTACCTGTTTGTAGATATGATCCCTGGAAGCTTTCCAGCGGCTATCGGCAATGATCTTCAGCTGCAGCTCCTGCAGGTTGTCCTTATTGGCAGCATCGGTGATCACCGGTTTGACCGATTCGCGCTGGAGAATATGCCAGCCATGACTGGTCTGGAATGGCTTGCTGATCGCCCCGTCCTTTGCCAGGGCCCAGAGATTTTTCTCGAACAAGGGGTCATATTGTCCAACAGAAATATCCGGCATGATCCCCCCGTTAGTGGCACTGATATAGTCATTGCTGAACCGGGTAGCCAGGGGTGCAAATGCATCGCCGGCCAGCAGACGCTTGTATAAAGAATCCGCGAGACGGGCCAGCTGTTGTTTTACAAGATCCGTAGCATCGGGCGGGTAGGCCAGCAGGAGCTGGCGGGCCTTCATCTTACCGGGGGATTTGCGTTCTTCCAGGTTCTTAAAAATATGATAGCCGATCTTTGAACGCACCGGGGCCGTTATTTTTCCAGGGGCAGTGGCATAGATCGCATTCTCAAACTCATAGGGAAGTGTAAATACGGTGATGAAACCGATCTCCCCGTTATTGTTTTTTGCTGAAGGGTCATCCGATACTTCTTTGGCCAGTTTCCCGAAGTCCTCGCCTTTCTGCAGACGGGCCAACACCTGCTCTTTCTTTTTCATAGCGGCCAGGGTGTCAGAAACACCTGCACTGTTGCGGAAGGCCATGAAGATATGGGCCACCCGGATAATTTTCTGGCTGCGTTGAAAAGCTTCCTGTTGCAGGCGGTTGATGATCTCCGGATCGGTCATAAATCCTTCTGCGATCTGGGCACGCAGGTTCTCCACTTCCGTACGGATCGTGAGCAGCGTATCGTACCTGCGCTCATAGGCCTCGCGGACCTTGAGCTTCGACTTGATATAAAGGTCGAGATATTCTTTTATGACCTGGGCCTTGTTGCCCGTAACATTGATGTTGTTCTTGTTGAAGGCCCTTAAAAAATCTTTCGCATCCGCCTTGTATGGCCCATAGGTAAACAGGGTTTGCGCGGATACAGGGAAGAAGCTGCCGCATACCAGCAACAGCAGGAAAAGGTTTTTTCTGTTCATACCGGATCTGATTTAAAACACTACTGTCCTTTCTTTTTCAGCTGGATAATTTCATCCAGTTGCTGATAGGTCAGTTTTTTGGCGATAATTCGTTTGTCTTTGTCGAGCAAATATAAGGTAGGGAATGACTGCACATCGTATAACTGCGAATACCCCGGAATACCGTTGTCGGTACGGGCCTTATCGGTCTCTTTTGAATAATATACATGTGTCCAGTCCGTGATCTTGTTATCATTCACAAACTTCAGCCAGTCTGCCTTGGTGCCCTCGGTTTCCTTGGCCACCGCAAAGATCTTCAATCCGTCGGCCTTCCACCGGGCACGATAAAAAGAATCGAGTTTAGGGAGTACTTCTTTGCAATGCCCGCAGGTGGGATCCCAGAAAGCCACAATGGTGAACTTTGCCGTAGTATTATAAAGAGAAGCGGGTTTATTCTGGAGATCATTCAATTCAATATCCGATGCCGGGGTGCCCAGGATATTTGCCATCAGGCTGTAAGCCCGTTCGGTGATCGTTTTCTTGCCGGCTTCATTCAGCCAGGGATAGGTCTTCTGGGAAAAATATTTTTCAAACAAGTGTACGAAGACCGCATCCTCCCACATATACTTCTGGTTGAGGTAGCGGTTGATGAATTTCACCAGGAGAAAGCGGCTCATTTCCTCATTGATACTGGCAAAGCCCAGCATCCGGTCGATCTCTTTGATCACCGTATCCGGGTGTGGCACCACCAGCTGATTGAAGTATTTGTCCAGTTTCTCATCAAAGAAAGGGGTATAAGCCAGCCGGCCGTCCCAGAAGTTCACCCCATCCCAGAAATGAGATTTGAAATACGTGTACGCTTCCGTAGAGTCGGCTTTATTCTTAGGATTCTTAAGGGCTCCTTTCAGCTCCGGTTCACGCATACAAACCAGCAGGGTGGTAAGCAGGGCATCGGGATTATTTTTGATCAGGTCTTCCCGGTAGGTATTCACCTTTTTATCCTCAGCGGTCAGTGTCTCGGTGATCCTGGCAGAATCAGTTTTATTGGCAGCCGCTTTCAGTTGCGCCTGCAGCCCATTGATCTTTTTACCGAAGGCCGACATCTGTTGCTGGTAATCGGTAAACAGCACATTGTCCGGCGAATTTTCATAAGCAGCGCCTTTGGCAATCGTGGCCGTATCGGCTGTTATTGAAAACTGCTGTTGTTTATCGACCAGTATCTCAAAAAAGCCGGCTTTGTTGGGATAGCCCACCAGGTAAATACCCCCGGAGAGTTTTTTACTGCCTTTAAATACAGCCTGACTGTTTTCATCCAGCCGGGCAGAATCGATGATGGGATAGCTTTTGCCAAAATAATGACCCAGGTAGATATACTGGTTTTTAAAGGGCTTAAACGTCACTTTGATCTCGTAACCGGTTTGAGCGGCAGTAGCCAGCGACCAGAGGAGTCCCGTAAAAATCAATGCTTTTTTCATATTCGGTTGAATCCGGTAAAGGTATCTAAAATCGGGCAGCCCCTGAAGGGGACCCGCTGAAAAATCGTTGATAAAGAGGGTAAAACCGGTCAATTCGTTGCCTGGGAAAAGGAAAATTCCGGCGGCAGGGCGGGGCCGCTTAGGTATATTTGCGGCGTGAGAAAAAAGAAGAAAAATATCGTATTGCAACAGGTCCGGGTGGACGACTACGCCGCCGAGGGAAAAAGCCTGGCCCGGGTGGACGGGAAAGTGATCTTTATGGAAGGCGTGGTGCCGGGAGACCTGGTGGATGTACGGCTCCTGAAGAATAAAAAAGACTGGGCCGAAGGCATGGTGCTGAAGATCCATGAATTTTCCGGCGAACGGGTGAATCCCTTCTGCTCCCATTTTGGCGTATGCGGCGGGTGTCAGTGGCAGATGTTGCCTTACGAAAAACAGCTGCAGTATAAAAGCAAACAGGTGGCCGACGTGCTTCAACGGATCGGTAAAGTACCCCTGCCCCCGATACAGCCTATCCTGGGAGCGGCCGCTACCCGGCATTACCGCAACAAGATCGAATACACTTTTGGCAATAAACGCTTTCTGACCAAAGAAGAGATCGGGGATGAAACGATCAGTGGACAACAGGATGTGGCCGGTTTTCATGCCAAGGGCTTTTTTGATAAAGTGGTGGATATTGATACCTGTTACCTGCAGGATGAACCCACCAATGCCATCCGGCTGTTTGTAAAACAACTGGCCATTGAAAAAGGCTGGCCTTTTTATGATATCCGGAATCATACCGGTTTTCTGCGCACAATGCAGGTGCGGCTTTGTAAGACCGGCGAACTGATGGTGAACATCATGGTGGGTGAAGATGACCCCGAAAAGATAAAATCCCTGATGGAAGCGGTGCTGAAACAGTTTCCGGCCATTACCACCCTGCTGTATACGGTCAACACCAAATGGAATGACAGCCTGTTCGACTTAGAACCGGTAACCTTCCACGGAAAAGGTTATGTGATCGAAAAACTGGAAGATTTCAGTTTCAAGATCGGGCCTAAATCCTTTTTCCAGACCAATACGAAACAGGGTGAGGAATTGTATAAAGTAACAAGAGAATTTGCAGAATTGAGCGGTACCGAAACTGTGTACGATCTCTATTGCGGCACGGGCAGTATCGGGATCTTTGTGAGTGAAAAAGCGAAGAAGATCATCGGGGTGGAAATGGTGGAAGCCGCCATTGCCGATGCGAAAGAAAACGCTGAACTGAATAATTTAAGCAGCACCGCCTTTTTTGCCGGCGATGTGATCGATATCTGTAATGATGAATTCTTTGCCGCTCATGGCCGTCCCGATGTGATCATCACCGATCCGCCCCGGGCTGGTATGCATGAAAAACTGGTGAAGAAGATCCTGGAGATGGAAGCCCCCACGGTGGTCTATGTAAGCTGCAATCCGGCCACCCAGGCCCGTGATCTGTTATTACTGGATGAAAAATATACAGTGACCAAAGTACAGCCGGTGGATATGTTTCCGCATACCCACCATATCGAAAATGTGGTGCAGCTGAAACTGAAAAAGTAATTAATTGTTAAGGGGGTTGTTCCTTAACTTTTTGAACAGGCTTAAGCGTTCAATAAATCCTAATTTTGCCCTATGGCTGATTTTCGTTTTTCCAGTCCCTTTCATTTTCCCCCGGTGATCAAAAACCTGATGATCATCAATGCACTGGTCTTCCTGGCACAGGTGATCGTTGGACAAATACAACCCCGGTGGATCGAAAACTGGTTTGCGCTGCACGATCTGCATTCTGTTTTTTTTAAACCCCACCAGCTGATCACGCATATGTTCATGCATGGCAGTTTTACCCACCTGTTTTTTAATATGGTCGGGTTATGGATGTTTGGGGTGGCGCTGGAACACCGTTACGGATCCAAGCGTTTTCTGCAGTTCTATATTCTTTCAGGACTGGGTGCTGCCCTGCTTCATATGGGTATCCTCTATATTGAGATGGAACCGATCATGAACATTTACAGGCAATTGTCAGTGGATGAACAACTGAGTTTGATTGACGACCCCACATTCAAAGTAAATGTAGCCACCCTGGGTGCTTCCGGTGCCGTCTTTGGCTGCCTCGCCGCTTTTGGTTATCTCTACCCGAACAGTATCATTTATATCGACTTCCTGATCCCCATCCGGGCCAAATGGATGGTGCTGATCTATGCCGGGATGGAACTATTACTGGCGGTGCGGAACTCGGCCGGCGATACCGTAGCCCATTTTGCCCACCTGGGCGGAGCCATTACCGGATTTTTACTGGTCTATTTCTGGAACAAAAGAAACCGTCGCTCGTTTTACAGATAGTATAACGAACCATCAACCCGTACCTTTGCACCGGTTTACACTATGACATACACAGAATCTTCATACAGACAGCGGATCAGCTTCGGGCAGAGCAATAATGCCCTTACCCGTCTCATCGTGATCAACCTGGTGGTCTTTATCACTATCGCCCTGGCAAAAGTGTTTTACTATTACATGTATCGCTCTGAGGCTGAAGTAGAAGCCCATTTCACCGCAGAAGTGCTGCCCCTGGCTGTTTTACCGGCAAAACTCTCAGAACTTGGTTCCAAACCCTGGACCGCACTCACCGCCATGTTCACCCATATTGGTTTCTGGATGACCCTGGCCAATATGCTCTGGCTCTGGACCTTTGGGTATATCATGCAGGACCTGACCGGTAACCGGAAGATCGTACCGCTCTATATTTATGGAGGATTAGCCGGAGTGATCGGTTTCTTAGTGGCTTCTGCACTGGCCCCGGTCAATGCAGCCCATCCGGCTGCCACCATGTATTATGGCAGTGCCGCCAGTATCACCGCCATCGCTGTAGCCACCACTTTAGTATCTCCCGGCTACCGTATTTTCCCATTGCTCAGTGGCGGCTTCCCGCTATGGATCCTGACCAGTGTTTACCTGCTGATCTCCATTGCCACCCTGCCTTTTTATAATGTTACGGCGTACGTACCACCAGTAGCAGGCGCCCTGACCGGATTCCTGTTCATCTGGTTTATCCGACGGGGTTATGACTGGAGTGAATGGATGAGTAATTTCTTTGATTGGGTCAATGATCTCTTCAATCCTGATAAACCGAAAAAAGGAAAACCGCCCATCAAGGATCAGTTGTTCTATAAAACCGGCACCGCTCCCTATACCAGGACACCGCATGTAACGGCAGACCGGGTCGATGCCATCCTGGATAAGATCAACCAGAGTGGATACAATTCACTGACCGCCGAAGAAAAAGATATTCTGCGGAGAGCCGGCGAAGATGATGTAAGGATCTGATCAGGCCTTTCTCTGATCAATGGCCGCGCAAAGGGCATTGAAGATATCATCTACTGAACCTTCCCCTTTAATAGATTGAAACTTATGGGCCGCTTTATAATGTTCAGCCACCGCGGAGGTTTCTGAGCTGTATACCGCAAAGCGTTTTCGGATCACTTCCTCATTGGTATCATCACTGCGGCCGGAGGTTTTACCCCTGTTGAGCAGGCGCTTCACCAGTTCCTCCTCCCCTACTTCCAGGGCGAGTACGGCAGCAATACCGGTTTCTTTTAAGGCGAGTAATTTATCGAGTGCAACAGCCTGGGCAGCTGTACGGGGAAAGCCATCAAATAAAAATCCCGGGGCCCCTTTATGAAATTCAAAAAATGAATCCACCATGCCGATCACCACTTCATCCGGCACCAGTTGTCCCTTGTCCATAAAACTTTTTGCCTCCAGTCCGAGCGGGGTCTTATCGGCAATTTCCTGACGCAGCAGGTTGCCGGTTGACAAATGTTTCAACCCGTATTTTTCTACGAGTTTGTCGGATTGGGTACCTTTTCCACTACCGGGAGGACCAAAGAGAATTAAGTTAAACATAATCAGATAGCTATGTTGGTGTATGGACAAATATACCATACAAGGATTGAAAATCCCCTGCCCGGGGTCAATTTTAAAGAGGATTCTTATTTGCCATAAAAATGTTAACAAATGTCAGTGTTTCCGGTCTGCGGAAACCGGCCAAACCTTGTTTCCGTATGTTTGTTAAAGCATGAATATGAAATCAATGATGCGACTCAGCCTGATGGCCCTGCTCTGCGGACTTTTGCAGCAATGCAGTTATTCGCAAAACAATCATTCACCCGCAAAAACAGCTACCATGGACAGCCTTAAAAAAAACAATCCCGTTTACTCCACTTCCGATACATCCAAAGTCAATATGAGCGAAGACGAATGGAAAAAAGTGCTTCCGGCCGATGTATATCAGATCGCCCGGCTCAAAGGCACGGAGCGGCCCTGGACCAGCAAGTTTGAAAGCTTTAAAGAAGTGGGTACTTACTACTGTGCAGCCTGCGGTAATCCTTTATTTAAAAGTGATACCAAATTTGAAAGCGGTTGCGGATGGCCCAGTTTCTACGACCCGATCAGCAAGGGCAGTATCATTTATACCCCTGACAATACCCATGGCATGGAGCGTACCGAAGTACAGTGCGGCCGTTGCAAAGCGCACCTTGGTCATGTGTTTGACGATGGTCCTCCTCCCACCGGTCTCCGCTATTGTATCAATGGCGTGATCCTGGATTTTCAGAAAGCCAGTGAAGCCGCTAAGAACTACAAGGAAAAAACGGATCAATAATAAAATAAACTAATAAGTACCCATCCCGGCAACCACTTGCCGGGATTTTTAGTTTTAAAAGCGACGATGTGATAATTTTACTTTTTAAATGTTCATTGTATGCATGCTTCCTTCCGCTATTCAGCGGGTCTTATCCTGCTCCTGCTCAGCACCACGCTGTTTGCACAGATCAATCCACAACAACCCATGCCGGTTGACCCCAAAGTCAGGATCGGTAAACTGACAAACGGATTGACCTACTATATCCGGCACAATAGCCTGCCGGAGAAAAGAGTGGAGCTGCGACTTGTGGTAAACACCGGTTCAGTCATGGAAGATGAGGATCAGTTGGGACTGGCCCATTTCATGGAACACATGAATTTTAACGGCACCAAACGTTTTCCCAAAAATGAACTGGTCAGTTATCTCCAGAGTATCGGGGTGGAATTCGGAGCCGACCTGAATGCCTATACCGGTTTTGATGAAACCGTATATATGTTACCCGTACCCACCGATAAACCCGGACTGGTGGAAAAAGGATTACAGATACTGGAAGACTGGGCACACAATGCCCTGCTCGATTCCACCGAAATAGAAAAGGAAAGAGGCGTGGTGATCGAAGAGTGGCGCCTGAGTCGCGGAGCCGATGAGCGTATGATGAAACAAACCCTGCCGGTACAATACAAAGGATCCCGGTATGCAGAGCGGCTGCCGATCGGAAAACTGGAGACCTTACAGCATTTCACCCATGCCGCACTGAAACGCTTTTATACCGATTGGTACCGACCGGACCTGCAGGCCATTGTGGTGGTGGGCGATGTGGATGTGGAGGATATGGAACAAAAGATCCGGGAGATCTTTGGTGATATACCTGCGGCCACTGTGCCGCGTAAACGGGAAAACTTTCCGGTACCGGATCATGCGGAACTGCTGACCGTAGTGGCCAAGGATAAGGAAACCGCCTTCCCATCCATAGAGCTACTGTATAAAAAAGACCCGCAGCCGGAAACAACGTTGGGCGATTATGTACACTACATGAATGGCGCCTTATTTACCGGGATGCTGAATAACCGTTTCCGCGAACTTACCTTACAGGCCAATCCGCCATTTGTGGGCGCCGGTTCGTATTATGGCGAAAGCTATGCCCGGACCAAGAATGCGTACCAGCTCTTTGCCAACTCCAGTGATACCGGCATGCGCCGTTCTCTTTATGTACTCGCCGAGGAAAACCGCCGCATCCTGCTGCATGGGTTCACCCCTTCTGAATTCGACCTGCAGAAAAAACAGGTGCTGAGCTATTATGAGCAGCTATTCAACGAACGCGAAAAACAGGAATCCTATAATTATGTGGAAGAATATATCCGCAACTTCCTGACAGAAGAGCCCATCCCCGGTATTGAATGGGAATATGATTTTGTAAAACAATACCTCAGCTCCATTACGCTGAAAGAAGTGAACCAGCTGGCCACCGAATGGATCAGTAACCAGAATATGGTGGTGACCCTGAATGCGCCGGATAAGCCCGGTATCAAAATACCGTCTGCAGATGAAGTAAAAAACATACTGACTGCCGTGGAAACTGCCGCGATCAGTCCTTATAAAGAAAAAGTACTGGCGAAATCATTGCTGGATGCCAGCCAGCTCAGGAGCGGAAAGATCGTCAGTACCAAAACGGATGAAGAGGTGGGCACGACTGTTTTGCTTTTATCCAACGGGGCCACCGTGGTACTCAAGCCCACTAATTTCAAAAATGACGAGATCCTGTTCAGGGCATTCAGCAAAGGAGGGCATTCATTGGTCAAAGACGCTGATTATTATTCTGCCATTCATGCTTCCTCCATCATCAACCAGAGCGGGGTTGGCGCTTTCCCGGCTGTTGACCTGGGCAATATGCTCAAGGGGAAAAACACAGCAGTATCCCCGAATATCGGTGGCTTGAGCGAAGGACTCTCCGGCAGTACGATCCCGAAGGAGACCGAAACCATGATGCAGCTCATTCATCTTTATTTTACCGCTCCGAGAAAAGACGCTGCCGCTTTTGAATCCTTTAAGACCCGGCAGAAACAATTGTATGCCAATGTGGCTTCCAGTCCGGAGATCTTCTTCAGCGGGGAAGTACAAAAAATACTTACCAGCAATCACCCACGTGGTGGCCGGATACCGACACCGGAGGATTTTGATAAGATCAATCTCGACCGCAGTGTACAGATCTACAAAGAGCGTTTTGCCAATGCCGGTGATTTCACTTTCCTCTTCACCGGTTCATTCAACGAAGAAACGATCCGGCCTTTACTCGAAAAATATATTGGCAGTCTGCCCGGCACGGCGAAAAAAGAAAACTACCGTGACCTTGGCATCCGTCCGCCGCAGGGTAAAGTGGTAAAAACCATACACAAAGGAAGCGAACCCAAGAGTACCGTTAATATTGTATTTACCAGTGCCGCCGTATACAATAGCAAAGAAGCGTATGCCCTGAAGAGCCTGGGCGAACTGATGGACATCAAACTCGTAGAGCAGTTGCGGGAAGAAAAAAGCGGGGTGTATGGGGTGAGTGCCAACGGATCAATGAACAGGATCCCATATGGGAATGTCAGCTTCAGTATCAGTTTTCCCTGTGCACCGGAAAATGCAGATACACTGACCAAAGCGGCCCTGGATGAACTGAAAAAGATCATACAGAACGGCGTAAGCCCGGAAGACCTGGAGAAGATAAAGGAACAGCAGAAACGGAAACTGGAAGTGGATATCAAACAAAACAGTTTCTGGGCCAACGGACTGTTTGAAGCCTATTTCTACGGCATCAACCCCGGAGATCTCCTGAAGAAACAACAACAGATCGACGGACTGACGGGAAAAATGATGCAGGAAGTGGCAAAGAAATATATCAACCTGCAACGCTATATTCGCGTAACCCTGAAACCGGAAACGGAAGAAGTGAAAAAACCATTGAAAGGATTCTGATACAAAACATATGAAATACCTGCGCCTGTTCTTCTTTTTTATACTCTCTTTGATCGTAGTGGTAGTGGTGTTTTCCTGGCTGGTGCCGGTAAAACAATCGCTTGATAAAAGCATCAGCATTCAGGCCCCGGCCACAGTGGTATTTGACCAGGTGGCCCGTCTCGAAAATTTCAATCAATGGTCGGCCTGGAACCAGCAGGATTCCACGGTCAAACAGGAATATACCGGCACTGACGGGACCCTGGGCGCTTCCTGTCGCTGGAGTGGAGATCCCGACATATCCGGTGAAGGCCGGATAGAGATCGTTTCACTTGAACCCGGAAAAGCAGTCAGTCAGAAGATCCATTTTATTAAACCCAAGGAAGGACATGCCAATTCATCTTTTACACTCAGTGAACTGAACGGACTGACCACCATCACCTGGCATTTTGAAAGTGAAACACCACGTCCCTGGAATATCTTCAACTTTTTCTCTGATATAGAAAAGAACCTGGGGCCTGAATTTGAAAAAGGCTTAGCGGCCCTGAAAGCCAGGGTGGAAAAACTAACTGTGCCTTCCGGCAAGTCGGTCGCGTATGAAGTAAAAGAAACGGATTTCCCGGAGACAAAATATGCCTTGATCCGCCAGGAAGTAAAGTGGGCGGATATTCCGACCTTTTATGCCAGTCATATCGCCCTGCTGTATGCCGAAGCACAGCGGCAAAAAATAAACCCCGGTACCGCTACCGGACTTTATTTTACCTGGGACAACCGCCAGCAGCTCACCGATATGGCCGCTGCCATTGCTCTTCCTGAAGGAAAAGAACTGGGCAGTGCCATTATCCGGATGGAAACCATCAAGGAAAGCAAAGCGATCTATACGGATCATTACGGGGCCTATGACAAAACACCTGCTGCATGGACCTTTCTCCGTCAGTACATTTCCTCGCATAATTTAAAAGAAAAAGCGCCTGTGATCGAACAATACCTCAACGATCCGGCCACCGTAAAAGACACGGCCAAATGGCAGACAAGGGTGATGATGCTGGTGGAATAGCTTATTGAACATTGATGACTGAGCATTGAATATTGAGCATTTAGTACGGATATAAATAAAATGTTCAATATTCAATTTTCAATGCTCAATACGCATTTACATCACCCAAAGCACCAATTTCAATACCTTTGTTCCTTAAATAACCATTATGAAACTCTCTCACCTGTCGGAAACACTTATCGGCTCTGAAATCGTTAAACTCGGCGGTGAGATCCGCGAAAAGATCCGGCAGGGAGAACGCATTTACAACTTCACCATCGGCGATTTTGATCCTGCAATCTTCCCGATCCCTAAAGAACTGGAAGACGCCATCGTGGAAGCTTATCGCCGTCATTTTACGAACTATCCGGCAGCAGAAGGCAATCTCGATCTGCGCGAAGCCGTTCATTCTTTCATCAAAGACGAAGAAGGACTGGATTATTCTATCAATGAAATACTGGTGGCTTCCGGCGGACGTCCGCTGATCTATACCGTATTCCGTGCCATCTGTGATGCCGGGGATAAGATCATCTATGCCGTTCCTTCCTGGAACAACAATCACTATACGCATTTTGTAAGCGGACAACATGTGGTGATCGAGGCCGGTGCCGACACGAATTTTATGCCGACGGCCGACGCGATCCGCCCGCATGTAAAAGACGCCGTACTGATCTCCCTCTGCTCGCCGCAAAATCCCACCGGCACCACCTTCCGTAAAGAAGAACTGGAAGCCATCTGTGACCTGGTGATCGAAGAGAACAGAGCAAGGGGCGAAGGACAGAAGAAACTCTATGTGATGTTTGATCAAATGTACTGGCACCTTACCTATGGTTCCATCCGGCACTATAACCCGGTATCCCTCCGTCCGGAAATGAAGGAATACACCATTTTCATCGATGCGATCAGTAAAGTGTTTGCCGCCACGGGTGTACGCGTAGGCTGGGGTATGGGACCCGCTGCCGTGATCAATAAAATGAAAGCCATCCTTACCCATATCGGCGCCTGGGCACCGATGGCGGAACAGAAAGCGGTGGCACATTACCTGGGTAATCGTGAGGCGATCAAAACCTATCTCGTCCATTTCAAAGCTGAGATCGAAGAAAGACTGCAGCGTATCTATGAAGGATTCGCAATGCTGAAAGCAGAAGGTTTTGCCGTGGAGGCCATCGCTCCGGAAGCGGCCATTTACCTGACGATCAAACTGGATCTCACCGGCAAAAAAACTGCCGACGGCACCATACTTGCCACACAGGCGGATGTAACCGCTTACCTGCTCAATAAAGCCGGTCTGGCGGTAGTGCCTTTCTATGCCTTTGGTGCTTCAAAAAATTCGCCCTGGTACCGCCTGAGCGTAGGTACTTGTAAAAAAGAAGAGATTAATGAAATGATTGGTAAGCTGAGGGAGGCGCTAACGGCCCTTCAATGATAATTGAGCATTGAAAATTGAATATTGAACATTTTCTTTACTTGTTTAAGCAAATGTTCAATATTCAATGCTCAATTTTCAATGAACAAAAGCGAGTAGCTTCTTAGTTCTTATTGATCAGAAACCTGAACTCCCTCAATCGGAAATGACTGGCTTCTTTCAGAATTCTGCGTGGGTTGGAGGTAATGGAATTACGGTCGACGAGTTCATTGGCCTTACAAAAGGCTTCGGGAGTATCTGCAATGGATAAAATGCCGTTGAGACAGGACACTTCTTTTTCAATCGCTTGTTCGCTCATGAATGCATCCCTGGAAAACAATACGATGTTCCTGTTGATTGGCTTCATTCCAAAAGAGGTGATTTAGTATCCGGTCATTCCCTTGTGACTTGGACAGCCACAACCTTTCCCGCCCTTGCCTGTACCGGAATAATAATTACGGTTGCAGGAAGCCAGGAGGATAATGAATAACAGGGCTAAAGCAATTTTGTTGATTTGTTTCATACACTTAATGTTCCAAATTAAAACTATTTTACGAACAAAATAGTATCCCTCTGAGCCAATTTTCTCCAAATATTAAGCCGGATCATGCCGAATACCCTGAAAAACAAGGGAAACCCCGTATCCTCGTCGCCCCGCTGGATTGGGGCCTGGGTCATACCACCCGTTGTTTTCCGCTCATAGAGGAACTCCAGGCCCAGGGTGCTGATGTGTGGCTGGCCGGCGAAGGGGCTCAGGCCATCCTATTTAAAGAAGCTTTTCCTGCATTACCCTTGTTGAACTTATCCGGCTACGAGATCGGGTATGCTAAAACAAAAACAGGACTTGCATTTCGTTTACTCCTGCAGGTACCCCGGATCCTGGCTGCCATCCGCAGGGAACACCGCTGGCTGAAAAAGATGGTCCGCCGCTATCAAATAGATGCGGTGATCAGTGATAACCGCTTTGGATTGTACCATCCGCAGATCCCCTGCATATTCATCACCCATCAACTGCGCATACAGGTGCCAGTGATAAATCGGGCAGAACAATGGCTGCAACGGATCAATTACCGGTATATCCGTCGCTTCAGCGCCTGCTGGGTACCGGATCATGCACAGGCTCCCGGACTGGGTGGTGCGCTATCCCATCCCGAAAAAATGCCGGCGATTCCGGTAAATTATATCGGACCGCTTTCCCGGTTTACCAGAGCTGATCAGCGGGATGTTTCACCACATGTACTGGCATTGCTTTCTGGACCCGAACCGCAGCGTAGTTTGCTGGAAGAAAAACTGATCAACGAACTGGTGCATTACAACGGAACCGCTACATTGGTGCGGGGACTACCCGGCAACCATTCCATGATGCCGTCTACAAACATGCTTCGTATTTACAATCACCTGCCGGCAGCCGCGCTGAAAGAAGAACTGGAAAAAGCAGCTGTCGTGATCTGCCGGAGTGGTTACAGCACGCTGATGGACCTGGCGGTGCTGGAAAAGAAAAGTATCCTGGTGCCCACACCGGGACAAACCGAGCAGGAATACCTCGCTGCATTCTGCCGGGAACAGCAAACCGCCCTGACTGCAGATCAGGCCGCATTTTCATTGACGACGCTGGTAAAGGAAGCGGCTGTATTTCCATACCGCCCTTTTCCGCAATCGGAAAAAAATGAACTATCTCCGGTGATCAGCCGCCTGCTTGCTTCCCTTCGCTGAAGATTAGGGTTATCTTTGCCCGGTTGAAGATCACGACCAAAGCCCATATCGCTGTATTGTTCACCAATCTTTTTTTTGCGCTCAACCTGAGCCTGGTGAAACATATCTCCCCTTCGCATGTGGGTGCCTATGGCCTGAATATCTTCAGGGTCGGTATCAGTCTTTTATTATTCTGGTCGGTATGGGCTTTTGGTAAAACACCCGCCGCTATACGACGAAAAGATATTCCCCGTTTTATGGCCTGTGGACTCAGCGGGGTGGCCATCAATCAAATGTTGTTTGTAAAAGGCCTTACACTTACCTCCACCATTCATGCATCGCTGCTCATGCTCTGCACGCCCCTGCTCATTACGGTATTCGCCTTCTGGGTGCTGAAAGAAAAGCTGACTATGCAGAAAGCACTGGGACTGGCCCTGGGTATCGGAGGAGCCATGCTGCTCATTCTCTCTAAAGAGAAAAACGGAACGGCGAGTCTGAACGGGGATCTGTTCATTCTGGTGAATGCCATGGCCTATACGGTCTATTTTATCATTGTAAAACCACTGATGCAGGTGTATCCTCCCCTGCATGTGATCCGCTGGGTATTCACGTTCGGCTTCTTTATGATCCTGCCCTTTGGCTGGAACGAATTTGCCGCCACCCGCTGGCCCGATTTCGGATGGAGTCAGTATGCAGCACTGGGTATGGTGGTATTTTGTGGTACGTTCCTGGCCTACACGTTTAATATCATCGGACTGAAACACCTGGGTGCAGGCATTACCGGCTCCTATATCTATACCCAACCGGTATTTGCCGCGATCATTGCAGCGCTGTTCCTGCATGAAGCTTTTACACTGGAAAAATTAATGGCGGGTTTACTGATCTTCTCCGGTGTGTTCCTGGTAAGCCGTAAAGCGCCGCCTACAGTGGAAGAATGATCAGTCGCGACCCGACTTCGGTGAATCAAAAAACCAGAAATCCTTTTGGGCTTCCTTGAAATCCTTCCAGTGATCACAATGGACGTTCACCGCAAAAATTCCGCAGGTGGGAATATTATCGATCCGGGCATTAGTGAGTTCATTGGCAAAATCCGTAATGCCGTTATTGTGAGAGAAGAGAACTACATGATTAAAGTGGTCACTGATATGCGCGATCACTTTATAAAAAACAGCAGCGGCCGGAAGATAGAGCTCGTCCTTGAAAAGAATATCCCCTTTCTCTTTGCCATAGGCTTCCGCAAAAAACCGGGCGGTCTTTGCCGCTCGTTTTGCCGGACTGGCCATGAACAGATCCACCGGAATTTTCTTCTCCAGCAAACGGGCCGCCATAACCGGAGCATCCCGCTTTCCCCGCTCATTGAGCGGCCGGTCAAAATCGGAAAGACCATCACCATTCCAGTCACTCTTGGCATGACGGACCAGGATCAGGGTTTTCATGTTAATCAGTTTAAGATCGGAAAAAGGTTTAGTAACCCCGTACGTTCTTGCCTTCCATATAATTCATAAAGGCCTTGTTCACCACTTTATTACCACCCGGTGTGGGGTAGTTGCCGGTAAAGTACCAATCACCCAGGTTACCCGGGCAGGCTTTGTGCAGGTCCTCAATGGTCTGGAAGATCACTTTGACCGGGATATTCAGCTCTGCGGGTGTGATCAGTTTGGCGATCTTGGCGGAGATCTCTTCCGCTGTAAACTGCTTGTACAACTGTTTCACCACATTCTCGCTTTCCAGCTGGTTGTTTTGCTCCAGTTCCTTGCACTTCTCCAGGAGTTCCTGAAGCAGGGACGATTTATTCCTTTCCCTGAGGAGTTCCACCGCCGCATTGAAAGCGATGAAATCACCCATTTTACTCATGTCGATCCCGTAGCAATCGGGATAACGGATCTGCGGAGAAGAAGAAACCACCACGATCCCCTTGGGTTGCAGACGGCCCAGCATCCGGATAATACTTTCCTTCAGCGTGGTACCTCTGACAATGGAATCGTCGATCACCACCAGCGTATCGAGGCCTGGACGAACGGTTCCATAGGTGATATCATATACGTGCTGCACCATTTCATTCCGGCTGACATCCTCGGTAATGAATGTGCGCATTTTTACATCCTTGATCGCGATCTTTTCGACGCGGATCCGGCGATTGATCATTTCAGCGAGTTTCTCATCGTCGTAGTCCTTGCCCCAGCTGAGGATCCGTTCGAGTTTGACCTTATTCAGGTAATTCTCCATCCCTTTCAGCATACCGTAGAAGGCCGTTTCAGCTGTATTGGGAATAAAAGAGAAGATCGTATTCTTCAGGTCATGCTCGATCGCATGCAATACCGGCTCACTCAGGTTATAGCCGAGCGTTTTCCGTTCCTTATATATTTTCTCATCACTGCCCCGGGAAAAATAGATCCGTTCAAAACTACAGGCCTTGCGTTCTTTGGGTTCCAGGATCTGGGCAACTTCTATTTCACCGGTCTCACTCACGATCAGGGCCTGACCCGGTTTGAGTTCCTGTACTTCATTCTCACCCACATTGAAAGTGGTACGGATCGCCGCTCTTTCAGATGCAGCCACCACCACTTCATCATTGATATAGTAATAGGAAGGACGGATACCATGTGCATCCCTGAAAACAAACCCGATACCATTTCCGGTCACCCCGCCAACATGAAAACCGCCATCCAGATGCGGGAGTGTTTTCTGCAGTACTTTTTTAATGTCCATCTTTTCAGGAGAAGTTTCATCTTCCTCACAGAGATGGGTGTGCATCAGTTCGATCATGGCGGCCAGGTCGCTGAAGCGTACATTGGGATGCGGCTCCTTGCCGATCAGGGTATAGAGTTCGTCGGAATTGACAATATTGAAATTACCCGCCAGGGCCAGGTTGCGTGCAGGAATTGTATCGCGGTTGATAAAGGGATGGCAATACTCCAGTTTATTCTTACCCTGCGTACCATAGCGGAGATGACCTAAAAGAAGTTCGCCCAGAAAAGCTACGTGGCCTTTCATCAGACCGGGATGGCTCTTGATGTCGGGATGGTATTTCTCGAGTTCATCGATCTCCTTACCAATTTGCTGAAAAATATCGGCGATTGCCTGCGGTGCATTGCTGCGAAGCCGGTTCATGAAAGGATATCCGGGTTCCACATCCAGTTTAACGGTGGCAATACCGGCTCCGTCCTGTCCACGGTTGTGCTGCTTTTCCATGAGGAGGTACAGCTTATTCAGCCCCCACAGAACAGTATTGTACTTCTGATGGTAGTACGAAAAAGGCTTTCTTAACCGTATGAATGCGAGTCCGCATTCGTGTTTTATCGGGTCGCTCATGGAAGGCGCAAAGGTAGGCGTTTCGGGTTAATTAACAGGCTTCCGTTTCCCGGTTATACGGAATGGTAACATTCAGTACACAACCTTCTCCGGGAGCGGTTTTCAATTCCATTTTTCCGTTAAACAGGGCCACCCGGGTGCGGATATTGTTCAGCCCCAGACCTTCACGGGCCGATTGGGCATCGAATCCCTTCCCGTTATCGGTCATGGTCAGAAAGATGGATTCGGCATCCGTCAGCAGTTTGATCGAGATCTGGGTAGCCCCGGAATGCCGGATAATATTGCTTATTTTTTCCTGGATGATCCGGAACAGGCTGAGTTTCAGGTTTTCCGGAATTACATCCTCTTCAAAATGCGAGCGACTGAACTTGATCCTGAACTTATGGGAACGACGGAGTCCGTCACATAAGTCCTGTATGGATTCCGCCAGACCCAGGTCGCCCAGGGTGGGGGGAACCAGGGATTGTGAAAGATGCCGGATCTCATTGATGATGCCAGCCATATTCTTATGTGCCAGGTTGATCATCTGTAATACCTCCCCGCTGGCTTTTTCTTTGGCCACTTCGAGGTAAAGCCGGGTGGTATTCAGGTGCTGGTTAATATTATCGTGCAGCTCCTTCCCGATCTCGATCCGTTCTTTTTCCTGCGCATCGATCGTCGCCTGGGTCACCTGCTTTTGTTTCTGGATCTCCTGGTCGATCAGGAGCTGGGCCATTCGTTTCTGTTCGGTGATATCCATAAAGGAACAGATCACATATTTAAGCTGGCCCTCATCGTTCAGTATGGGTTCAGTGTTGACAAGGATCCAGGCCCGGTCATTGTATTTTTTCCGGAATACGCCCATGACAACACCCCGTACCGGATTTCCGGTTCGTATGGATAACTGCACCGGATGTAGTTCCAACGGCATCAGGCTGCCGTCTTCGTTGATGGTGTTCCATACATCCGGATTGTCAAAAGAACAATTCAACTCTTCCTGCCCCACCCCCAGCATTTCCTCAGCAGCCCGGTTGGCCATGATCAGTTTGCCGGAAGGGTCACGCATGGTAACACCCATCTGCACATTCTGCACCAGGCTGCGAAAACGCTGTTCACTTTCCCGCAATTTATCTTCAATGGCCTTCCGTTTTGAATCATTGGTAAAATAGATCACCATGGCATTGAAAACAGGATTATCAAGGAGGTTATGTCCCCGGACCGTACACCAGACCCAATCGCCATTGGCATGCCGGAGCCGGAGTGATATATAATTGATCTGCGACTCTTTCCGCATCTCCGTGTCAAAGGCTGCAAAAGCATTTTTTATATCCGCCGGATGCACAAACTCAAATATGGGCCGTCCAAGCAGGTGGGCAGTTTCATAGCCGGATATCTTTTCGATCGACGGGCTGCAGTACCGGATATTACCCGTTTTGTCGGTCAGTACAATACCATCGAGCGAATGGGTGATCATATTCCGGTAAAACAATTCGCTTTCCTGCAACCGGGCCTGTGCTTTCTTGCGATCGGTAATATCTTTCCCCACGCCGAGCAACCCGATCGCTGCTCCTTTTTCATCATACAGCATGGATATGGTATGGAGCAGTATCTTTTTTTCGCCGTCCATACCGGTAAAGGAAGCTTCTCCTCTCCAGATGCCATCCCGTTCCACGATCTCCAGCACCTGCTCACTGGTATAGGGTGAATAATCGGTTTTCACCACGATCCGGTAAGGCCTGCCAATAGCTTCTTCCGCGGTAATACCGGTCAGTTTTTGGATCACATGGTTCCAGGAGGTAACCACCCTTGCCTTGTCTGTGGTCACGATCACATCAGTAACACTATTCAGGATAGTGGCCTGGTAACGGAAACGGGCCTCACTTTCCTTCAAGGCCTTTTCAGTTTTTTTCCGGAACGTATCGTTGTAGAAATTGATGACCATCCCTTTTACATAGGGATTATCCAGCAGGTTATGCCCCCGTACCATACACCAGAGCCAGTTGCCGTTTTTCTGGCGCACACGGATCGAAATGAATTCGACCCTCGTCTCATCCTTTCGCTCCGTTTCAAAGGCCGAACGGGCCAGGGTAATATCTTCCGGATGCACATACTCGAAGCAATTATGTCCCAGGGGTTCCTCGTTTTCATAGCCCAGGATCGGTGCTACCGAGGGAGAGATAAACGTAATGGTTCCTTTTTCATCCGTGATAAAGATGCCATCCAGTGAGTTGACAAAAAGGTTGCGGAAAAAAAATTCGCTTTCCCTGAGTTTATCTTCGGCCAGTCGTTGTGCGGTTATGTCCTGCTGCGTACCCCAGACCCGTTGCAACCGTTCATGCTCCACAACGCCGGTCATCCGATTGAGGAAATACTTCACATTGCCGTCCTTATCATATTCCCGTGTTTCAACGGTAGTGGTGGCAAAGCCATTCTGAATAAAGGTCCGGAGACTGGCCACCCGCGCCGGTTCAGAAAAATCGAGTAGTTTATTGAGATGTACGCCTTTCAGTTCTTCGGCCTGCTCAAACCCATACATCCTGGCCATATTATCGTTGCATTCCAGCAATACAGAATGATCCATCCAGTATTGCAGGATATGATCCGGGGATTCATGTATTGACACCGGTTCTTGCGTTTCAAACATCCAGAGTCCTTCCGCACTGTGCTCAAATGCCATATAGCGTTCATCGCTTTCCCATTTTACAACCGGGGAAGAATCCGGCAATCCGGGGGCAGGTATGGCTGTACTGATCGCCTGCATCATCAGAGGCATCCCTTGTTCATTACAGTGAGCCGAACATTCCCAGTTAAGTGTTACCGGAGACCCGTCTGTCCGACGCATGATCAGCTGGATGGCAAAAAGCCGCTGTGGTTGCTCCAGGCTGTTCTTTAATAATGAAAGGAATTGAACCGTATCCGATGGGATGAGCAGGGAAGAAATATGGGTACGGCTGGCCAATCTCGCAGTAGCCAGAAAATGACTGGAAAATAGCGGGTTCGCCGAGGCAAGATACCCTTCGGGATCAATCATGACAAAATAAAACTGACCCGATGCATTGAAATAATCAGGCAACTTAGGCATATGTAAGATTCAACCATTGAACTGGTACTTAAAGTTACAGTTAATTTCCCGTGAAATGAGACAGGTTGAAGCATAAAAAAAGCGGCTGTCGTATGATGACAACCGCTTTTATATTCAGTTATAACTGATCAGAATGATTTTGTTTCTGCATCAAACTTTTTCAGCTGGGGGCACTCTTCGGCCGTACCCGGATCGATCATTACATAGTAGGTCGGCAATTTGGCTTTGATCCATTTATCCAGGGTCTGCCCTTTCTTTTCTTCCAGGGCGAAATTGGAGATCTTGCTGTAATCATCTTTCAGATTCATCCGGTGTGGTTCTGATTTTGATTTCAGGTATACAACCCGAACCCCTTTCTTCCCCTGCTCGCTTTCAAACGGGGTGGGTTGCGAAAACTCACCCACCTTCATTTTAGCCAGCATGGCTACCATTTCCTTATCCAGCATATCAATGGTCACAAAGGGAGACCCTTCGCGGTTGGTGATAAAGGGACCGGTATATTTAGCGGATTCATCATCACTGTATTTAGTGGCCGCTTCGTTGAAACCGAGTGTGCCGGCAATGATCTTTGAGCGGATGGTATCCAGTTTACGTTTGGACTGATTGATCTCTTCTTCGGTTACCGGGGGAATACGCAGGATATGACGAACGATCGCGTCATCCCCGTTACGCTGTACCATCTGGATGATATGAAACCCGAATTTGGATTTCACCGGTGAGGAGATCTCTCCTTCTTTTGTGCGGAAAGCCGTGGAAAGAAAGACCGGATCCCAGGTCTTCTCGGCCCGGTTCAACTGGTATTGTCCGCAACGGTCCTTACTACCCGGATCTTCAGACACCTGTTTGGCCAGGCGGCAGAAATCGGTGATCTTGGTTTCGATCTGCTTTTTATAGTTGTTCATTTCCCCAACAATGTACTGCTCCAGGTCACGGGAAGCTTTGGGGTATAAGATGATCTGACCGATCTCCAGTTCAGTTTCATAAAAAGGTAAACTATCCTTTGGGATCTTGTCAAAATACGCTTTTACTTCAATCGGGGTGATGCGGACATTGTCCACGATCTTTCGCTGCATGGCCTGTGCCAGTTTCTGTTCCTTTACCGATTCACGGGCATCGTCCTTAATCTGGTAAATGGTCTTACCTGCTACTTCTTCCAGGGCTTCCTGGCTGCCAAACTGGTTGATATAGGTCCGGATACGGTTATCCAGGTCGGCTTCCACTTCTTCATCCGTCACGGGGAGTGAATCCTTTTGTGCCTGCAGCATCAGCATTTTGGAGATAATGGCCTGTTCCATCAGCATACATTCTGCGTTCTCCGGCACCTGACCTCCCTGGCGTACGATATCGGCCAGCGAGTTACGGATATCCGAATACAGAATGATCTTATCCCCCACGATTCCGGAGATCTTATCAGCGATCACTTTCTTGGGCTGGCCCTGGGCCACGCCTGCAAATGTGAAGAGTAAAAAAGCAGCAGTAACAATTTTCTTCAGACTACGCATAATTTCAAAAGTAGTTTACCGGCATCGTCAATGGTATCACCGGTCCCTTATTTAACAAAAGTTTTTTAACATAAATTCCAAACCCCTTTGAATACTGTCACTTAGAAGGTTTGGAATTTATATTTTGATGCTTATATAGCGTCTTTGATGCTCTCTTAAAGCGTTCTCTTCACTTCCTCGATCTCATACGCTTCCACCACGTCTCCCGGTTTGATATCAATGAAGTTCTTGATCGTCAGACCGCACTCCATACCGGAAACCACTTCCTTCGCATCATCCTTGAAGCGTTTGAGTGAGCCCAGTTCGGCATTCACCCCTTCCGCAGTCGGATAGATCACGATACCATCGCGGATCAGGCGCACTTTCGAATCGCGTTTGATCTTACCATCGAGTACCACGCAACCGGCCACGGTCGCTTTATCAAACTTGAATACTTCGCGGATCTCGACGTTGGCCACGATCTTCTCCTGGGTCTTGGGCTCCAGCATCCCTTCCATCGCGCTCTTGACTTCCTCGATCGCGTTATAGATGATCGAGTACATCTTGATCTCGATACCGGCTTTATCGGCCAGTCTCGATGCCTGCAGGGAAGGACGAACGTTAAAGGCGATCACGATCGCATCGGAGGCTTCAGCCAGTACGATATCACTTTCATTGATCTGACCTACCCCTTTATGGATCACACTCACGAGGATCTCCGGTGTAGACAGTTTCTGTAAGGAGTCGCTCAACGCTTCTACGGAACCATCCACGTCACCTTTGATGATCACTTTCAGTTCTTTGAAGCTTCCCAGTGCAAGACGACGACCGATCTCATCCAGGGTAATATGTTTCTTGGTGCGGATACCTTGCTCACGCAGGATCTGGGCCCGGCGGTTGGCGATCTCTTTGGCTTCTGCCTCATCGGCATATACCTTGAATTTTTCACCAGCCTGGGGTGCACCATTCAGACCGAGTACCACTGCAGGTGCAGAAGGTCCGGCTTCTTCTTCTTTCTTATTCCGTTCGTTGAACATGGCTTTCACACGACCATAGTACTGACCACTCACGATCAGGTCACCATGACGCAGGGTTCCGTTTTCCACCAGCAGGGTGGCCACATAACCACGGCCTTTATCCAATGAAGCCTCAATGATGGTACCCGTAGCTTCCCGGTCAGGGTTGGCTTTCAGGTCCAGGATCTCTGCTTCCAGCAATACTTTTTCGAGTAATTTATCAATGTTCAGTCCTTTCTTCGCGGAGATCTCCTGGCTCTGGAACTTACCGCCCCATTCTTCCACCAGGATATTCATCTGCGAAAGCTGTTCATAGATCTTTTGTGAGTTGGCACCGTCCTTATCGATCTTGTTGATCGCAAAGATCATCGGTACACCGGCCGCCTGTGCGTGGCTGATGGCCTCACGGGTCTGCGGCATCACCGCATCATCCGCCGCCACCACGATCACCGCGATATCCGTCACTTTCGCACCACGGGCACGCATCGCGGTAAACGCTTCGTGACCGGGTGTATCGAGGAAGGTAATTTGTTTTCCGTTCTGTAACTCTACCTGGTAGGCACCAATGTGCTGGGTGATACCACCCGCCTCACCGGCTACCACATTGGCATTCCGGATATAGTCAAGCAAAGAGGTCTTACCGTGGTCAACGTGACCCATGATGGTCACGATCGGGGAACGGAACTTCAGTTCTTCTTCACTGTCCTGCTCTTCCTCTTCCTCCATTTCCATCTGCTTCTCCATATCGATGAACTCCACATCAAAGCCGAATTCACTGGACACGAGTTCGATCACTTCTGCATCAAGACGCTGGTTGATCGACACCATGATACCAAGGCTCATACATTTACTGATCACTTCGGCAAAGCTTACATCCATCAGGTTCGCGAGTTCGCTTACACTGATGAACTCCGTTACCTGCAGCTTGTTGTCTACTGCATCGCCCATGGCATCGGCCATTTCCTGGCGTTTTTCCCTGCGGTGTTTGGCCTTCAGGCTCTTGCCTTTACCACCACCACCGGAAAGCTTGGCCTGTGTTTCCTGGATCTTCCGCTGGATCTCTTTTTCATCGATGAGTTTATCCTCACGGCGACCAAGTACCGGACGGGGACCAGCTCTGTGAGGGCCACCGGCAGCACCGCCACGTCCACGCTGGAAGCCACCAGGGCCGCCACCCGGACGTTTGTCTTCTTCTTTATTAATGAAGATCTCCCGCTTGTTGTCTTTCTTCTCGATCGGGATACGCTTCCGTTTTTTCTTTTCATCCTTCACCGGCCGGGTATCATTGTCCACCGGCAGTTCGATCTTACCGAGGATCTTGGGACCCGTCAGTTTCTCCACTTCAATATTCTCGATCACAGCAGCCTGTTGTTCTTCTGTCACCGGTGCTTCTGCCACGGGCGTGACTTCAGCCACCGGCACTTCGGCTACAACTTCCTCTTCTTTCTTTTTGAGTTTGGGTTTTGCTACTGGAGCCGCTTCTTCAGCAGCTGGCGCGGCCTCTTCTTTTTTGGCTTTTACCGCTTTCTTAGGACGGGTAGAAGAATCGATCGCAGAGAGATCGATCTTTGTCACCACCTTGGGACCTTCAATACCCGGTGTTTCTACTTTCGCCGTTTCTTCAGGTGCTTTCTCCGCAACCGGAGCGATCTCAGGAGCCACTTCCTTCACTTCTTCCTTCACAGGCTTCTCTTCCACCACAGCCACTACGGGCTTCACTTCTTCTTCTTTCTTCGCGGCCTTTGCGGGCGCTTTTTCTTCTTTCTTGAAGCTGATCTCCTCTTCTTCCTTTTTCTTTTTTGCATCCGGCTGACTGCCCTTGGGCAATTCCAGCTGGTCGCTCTTCATCTTCGCGGCCTTATCCCCCTGAAACTCCTGCTGAAGGGCACGATACATGTCCTCCGTCAGTTTGGATGTGGGCTTAAGGTCATCCTTCGGGAAACCTTTCCCGATCAGGAAATCGATGATCGTGTCCTGTCCTACGTTAAATTCTTTAGCCGCAGCTAATAATCGTGGAAGTTTTAATTCTGCCATTAATGTTTTTTAAATCAAAACGGTCAAATAGGTCTAACAAGTCATATTGGTCAGATGAGCGCTACGGGTCAAAGTCGCCAGCTGAGTTATATGACCTTTATAACCCTACCGGACTTTTATGACGATGCTCATTCTTTCTCGAATTCTTCTTTCAGGATCCTCCGCACATCGGCGATGGTCTCTTTTTCCAGGTCGGTACGACGCTCCAGTTCCTCCGGTGTCAGGTTCAGTACACTGCGGCCGGTATCACATCCCACACGCTTCAGTTCGTCGATGATCCAGGTTTCGATCTCATCGCTGAATTCTTCCAGGTCGATATCGAACTCTTCTTCCTCGCCTTCATTATCGCGGTATACATCTAATTCGTAACCGGTCAGTTCAGAAGCCAGTTTGATATTCACCCCGCGGCGGCCGATGGCCAGGGATACCTGGTCGGGCTTGAGGTACACATTGGCGTGTTTGGCTTCATTGTCCAACTCCATACTGGTGATCTTGGCCGGCGTCAGTGAACGCTGGATCAGCAGCTGGATATTGCTGGTATAGTTGATCACGTCGATGTTCTCATTCTTCAGTTCGCGAACGATACCATGGATACGGCTACCTTTCATACCCACGCAGGCACCCACGGGGTCGATCCGGTCGTCATATGATTCCACAGCCACTTTCGCTCTTTCTCCCGGATCACGTACGATCTTTTTGATCACGATCAGTCCGTCAAAGATCTCCGGCACCTCGATCTCTAATAATTTGGCGAGGAAATTGGGGGCGGTACGTGACAAGATGATCACGGGGTTA
>CALRQQ020000006.1:0-27338 GCA_943370345.1 Chitinophaga pinensis | reverse complement strand
AACAATCCGATCGTTTTATTATTTTAAGCTCTTTCCGTTAAGCAAAATATCATATGGTCCGTTCCATGTAAGGTTGATGCTCCCTGATGCCAGTGAATGCTGCTTCCCTTTTTCAAAATCCCTGTTACATTGAACAACTTCTAGTTTGTCATTTCCAATCAAGACCTCTGCTACAATGTACTGCTCAGTATTCAGCAGCAGTTTGATCTTCTTTACATCCGGGTAAGCCTTTGTTGAAAACTCATTAACAGGATCATAGTTACCATGAATTTCCAGCACATTTATAAAGGAAGTGCTTCCCCCTCTTTTCCTGATGATAAAAGACGGTTCACGCCTGACATTAAAAGAGGGATCATGGGCACCCGACCGGGTAAAAAACAGCTGTGCAGCGCCCTCCACTAATGAGGAAACGGTGTAATATGTTTTAGCATTTAAAAAGGTGAACTGTGCAGTGGTATCCCTTACAACAGCCGCTGCTTCTTTCCATAAAAATTCGTACCCGTTTTTTGTACCAAGTGTCTCCTGCGTTTTTGTATAGGCGGCATATTGAAACGAAGTCTGGATGAATTGTCCGTTGTATTGAAAAGGAAGATCATAGGTATGTTCACTTGCTGCAATAACGGAAAACAGGTCAATAAATATTTTTTTGCTGCCGGGAAGTACTACTGAATATATGCTGCGCTGCAATTTTACATCTGGATACGCATTGTCTTCTTTAGCCACTACCACCTGCAGTGCAGGGTTGCTTATATCTGAAAACAGCTTTTGCGCTGCTGACTTCTCTCCCAGCTCGCTTTTGCCATCAAAATGACTTGTTTCATCCACTACCACCGTATTATGGGCAATGGTCTGTGCTGCATATGCTGTGTTCTCAGGCAAATAGCGCCCACCATATTTTTGCTCAATCCCAATAAAACGTGCTGAACCATAATCCTGCAGGACCTCATTTCCTTTGTCAAACAGATTAATGTTCAACCTGTCAAAATGACCATGTCCCATCCCTTGTGATGCATACTTAAAAATCAGGCTGGTCAGGTTGTTTTCTTTCCCGTTCCTCAAAACACTTATGCCTCCGTCCTGGCCGTTCACGCCATCCGTACTCTCAACTGTTTTATAGGGAAAATAGGCCGGGATCGTTTTATGCTTATGCAGGGATGCCGCAATGGCTGTACCCCCTGCATTTAACATGACCTTATTCTGCTTCTTCGCAACAGTAAGCAATCCGTCATCACTTCCATACACCTGCCACGCAATATTAATAGCCGTCACAATCTCGTTGCTCGTATAATCCTTGTCTTTCAGTGCATCATTCAATGGAAAGAAAACACCATTCGTGTTTGTTTGCTGTAAACAAGTCATCAGTGCCTTCTGAAGAATTCTCTGCCTGTGCTCAAATATTTTTAATCCAGGATTGGTATTGTTCAGGGCATTTGCAAATAAAATATAGGGTAAAATGGCATATCGCACATAATAAGGGCCTTCCGTATAATACCCATCCGGTGAAAAAAGATTATCCATTTGCGCAATAAATCCGGATTTGCCATCTTTACGGCTTCCGTATAAAGCCATATCAACATACTCCTTATTATTGCTGGCAATTCCAATGATACCAACACCGGCACAGGCCCACACACTATGGTTGTGAAGGCGATCAAACCATTCCCTTAAATCCTTTGTGAGATAGTCCACTTCTGGTTTAAAAGCGCCCTCTTCAATCATTTTACGTTCTTCAGCCGTCAACACTGGGTAAACCAGGTCATAGGCCATACCTGCATATACCATCCAGTTGGCATCATTCAAGGCCTGCCAGAAAATCCGGCCGGGAGACGGACTGGTGGCCTGCGGGTGGGTTTTAAGTGTTGGGTTTAATACCGCATATTTCATCAGCATCTTCTTGACCAATGTGGCATATTCGGGATTTGCCGTGAGCTGGAACAACACCCCGCTATTGAACATCAGTGTATAATTCGCTTTGTGCTTATCATGGGTATACCCACCCGCCGGATCTTTTGGCAGAGGTACATCCACCTCCTTTCCCAGGTAAACATCCACTTCCTTTTTTAAATCAAGGTATGACTGCAATAAAACGGGGTAGGCTTTTAATCTGGATTTTACATGCGCCGCTTCGGTCCCGGTAAAAAAAGTAACGGGATGCTGTTGCCCTTTTGAAGAAAAGGATAACGCTAAAAAAGCAATAATATATAGCAATCGTATCATTCGTATAAATCAACTCTGCTTAGCAGAAATAAGTACCCCCATTGATCTCCACACTCTCTCCGGTAATAAACGAAGATGCATCACTGGCCAGGTATAAAACAAGGTCACCCACTTCCTCCGCTCTTCCTTCCCGCCGTAAAGGGGTTGCTGCCGCCACGTTGGTCCTCACTTCAGGTTTGGTAAACGTATTATGAAAAGTGGTATTAATCATTCCCGGAGAAACACAATTGACCCGGATACCTTTCGGTCCCAGTTCCTTTGCAAGCCCCCTGGTAAATGTAAGAATGCCGCCTTTTGCTGTTGCATAGGCAAGGGCACCAAATCCTCCTCCATCGCGGGCTGCCTGTGATGAAAAATTGACAATCGCTCCACCTTCGGTCATATGGGGTACCACTTTCCGGGTAACGAGATAAACTGTTTTCAGATTTACAGCAATAACCGCATCCCAGAAGTCTTCGTCCAGGTCAGCTAATATCTTTCTTCCGAGCAATCCACCCGCCACATTTACCAGAATATGAATGACCGGACCAAATGCTAGTGTACAGGAGTCGACAATCTTTATAACATCCTCGTCCTTTGTCATATCCCCATATACAGTGATCCCCTCTCCTCCGATCTCCTTAATGAGACTCAGTGTTTCATCAGCCAGCTCTTTATTACCAAAATAATTGACACAAACTTTTGCACCGGCTGCTGCCAGCTTTAACGACACCTGTCGCCCAATGTCTCTTGAACCACCAGTTACGATTGCTACTTTGCCCTTCATATTCATAAATGAATAGTTAAACCTGTACTTTAAAAGAAACAAACTTGCATCAGCATTGGCCGGGTATAGCGAATGAACCAATTGAAACAAGCTTTCCTATCCAATATTAAAAGGAAAAAAGGAGGGGCGGTTTTTTTGAATTTTAAATATTATCTATTTTAAAGGCCGTTATTTAAATATATTTCCACATTTATCACTTTCTGTTGCATTTTGTCTAATTTAAAAACACCGAGAACGTTTCCGGAAACGCTGCCGGTATTCTCGTAAATTAATTTCACAAAGAATGAATTGCTCCTATTTTTGCTTATGGAAAAGCCTGCCACCATAAAAGATATTGCCAAAAAACTGAATATCTCAATATCGACAGTCTCCAGAGCATTACGCAATACCCCTGATGTCAATGCGGAAACAAAAAAATCAGTACTGGCTTTATCGGAGGAACTTAATTACCAGCCCAACAGACTGGCGCTTAGCCTCAGACAAAAACAAACACATACTATTGGCGTTATCGTACCAAACCTTGATTATGTCTTATCCATGATGGTAAGAGGCATCGATGAAGTGGCGCTAGAAGCAGGATACACCGTAATGGTTTGCCAAAGTAATGAGTCATTTGGCCGGGAAATAGTAAACACAAAAAGGTTATTGGAAAGTTTAGTGGACGGATTTATCATATCCGTATCCAGTGAAACAAAGTCATTTGACCATTTCAAAAAAATAAGGGAAAGAAATATTCCGATGGTTGTTTTTGACCGTATTACCCCCCATTTGGTTGCACCCAATGTCAGACTGGATAATGAAATGGGTGGCTTCCTGGCAACAGAGCATTTACTGGAAGAGGGTTATAAACGGATTGCCATTTTAGCGGGACCGAAAAATCTGGGTATTAGTAACAGCCGTATGGACGGTTATATGAATGCACTGAAAAAGCATAAAGTGAAAATTGATCCTTCTCTTATAATACATTGTGACTTTAATCAAGACTATGCTTTTTTTGCAACACAGGAGTTATTGAACATGAAAAAAAGACCCGATGCCATATTCACCATCAGCGACAGAATGGCTATCGGGGCAATGCTTGCTATCAAAAAAAAGGGATTAAAAATGCCGGAAGAAATCGGCCTGGTTGGATTTAATAATGAACCCGTGGTCAGTCTCGTTACCCCCCAGATATCCAGCGTGGATATGTCCTCTTTTGAGATCGGAAAAGCTGCTGCAAAATTGTTCATAGAAACCATGCACAATAATGAAGACATGAGTAAAACTGAACATATCATAAAGCCAAAACTCTTTATACGGGAATCTTCACATAAGAAAATACATAAAATAAGCCGCTAAAATGAAACTACCTGTCTTCGTGATATGCCTCCTGTTTACCGGGATGCAATCTATCGCCGCTACGATTGAAGTGAAGAACAGCCAGGAACTGGAAAATGCGAATCTGACCGCCAGACCAGGAGATATCATCATTTTACGGAACGGTATCTGGCAAAATACGACGATTTCACTTTCCTGTCAGGGCACTAAAGAAAAGCCAATCACCTTTAAAGCACAGACCTCCGGCAAAGTGCATCTTACAGGCAATTCTAAGCTACAACTTGGCGGGACTTTTATTATTGTGGAAGGCCTCCATTTTCTAAATGGATACGCAGCTGAGGATGCAGTTATTACTTTCAGGATCGACAATGACCGTCTCGCAAATAATTGCAGAGTTACAAATATGGTCATTAATGATTATAATAATCCAAAACGGCTGTCTGAGAACTACTGGGTTGCTTTATACGGTAAGAATAACCGGATAGACCACTGCAGCTTCCTGAATAAAACTAATATAGCTGTGCTGCTGGCCGTAATACTGGATGATGAAAGAAGCAGGGAAAATTTCCATTCCATAGATCATAACTATTTTGGTGAACGGAAGCCGCTGGCATCCAATGCCGGGGAAATTATCAGAGTCGGTGTCTCGCAGCATTGTGAATTCAATTCCTACACACAGATCACGGACAATTATTTTGAACACTGTGACGGCGAAACAGAAATAATATCTGTTAAATCCTGCAGAAATACGATTCGAAAAAATATTTTCAAGGAATGCCAGGGGGGAGTGGTCCTGCGTCATGGAAATTATAATACAGTGGAAAGTAATATCTTTTTAGGCAACAATAAGGAAGGAACAGGTGGTGTACGTATAATCAATAAGGGACAATGGGTGATCAATAACCTTTTTTACAAATGCAGGGGTACAGGTTTCCGCTCTCCCCTATCCATAATGAACGGGATCCCCAATTCGCCGGCCAACAGGTACCTCGAAGTATCCGATGCGGTTATAAGTAATAATAGTTTCTTTGAATGCACCCCCATTAGTTTTTGCGAAGGCAGTGATGCCGAGAGAAGCGTACAACCGTACCGCGTAACATTCTTAAATAACCTGTTCTACAACTCGAAGGATCAAAAATTATACAATGTATTTGACGATATCAGCCGGATTAACTTTTCCGGTAATCTCGTCAGTAATAGTATTGAGCAGCAGCTTACAAATGGTTTTAGTAAGACAGTCCTGGCCATCAGGGCCGCAGGTCAATTGAAACTTCCGGATGCCGGGTCCAATTTAACAAATCCTGTTCCCGATTCTTTACGAGCAGCGGGAAGTGAAAGGCAGGTAAACGCATTGGCAGCTATACAAGGGTTGTCAGACATTGACCTGATACTCGACGTACTTCAATCATTTTCAAAAGAATGCGGAGCAAAATGGTATATAAGGACCACTCCTGTAAAAAAACAAATAACGCTTAATTGCAAATCAGCGGGTGAATTAAATAATGCCCTTGCAGAGTATAACAACTATAAACTAATCATCAACCTGACCGGACGCGATTATACGTTCACTTCACCACTAAATATACAGCAGGACGTGCTCTTAAAAAGTACTCAAAAGCAATCGATCCGACTTACAATGACCGGCACTTCTGATTACTTTATTCAACTAAAAGCCGGGAATTCACTGAAATTCAATAACCTTAATCTGGATCTCTCCTCGCTTAATTCAGGCACATTTATCACTACCGATACTTCCGGCAGCAGTAACCATTGCAATTTTTCAATGAATAACTGCACATTCACTAACAGCAACTGCACTATTTTTAATGCTGCCCGATCAAGTGTTTCGGATAGTATTATAATCTCAAATTGCCGCTTTAAAAACGGAAGGAATGACGTCTTCAGGTTTATAGAAGAGACAGATAACAAAGGATATTATAATGTGGAAAAATTAGCCATAAGTAACTGCCTTTTTACTGACCAAAAAGGATCCATTTTACAGATGCTCAGAAGCGGTAAAGATGAAAGCACCATGGGTCCGCTACTTATTTTCGCGAACAACAAGCTAAGCGACTGCTCCACCAATAAAGATGCACCACTTTTCACGATCCGGGGGGTTCAGCGATCGTTCATAGAAAACAATTATTTTACAAACTGTAACACCGGGAAAGATTTACTTCAGTATGAAGACTGGGTAAGAGCGGTTCATTTCTTCAGAAAAAATGTACTAAGCAATACAGGAAAAGTGTTGGCCAACCAATATGTCCTGACAGTTGACTGAACTGCCGGAAAAGTACACCACGGCGGATCCATGTTTTCCGGTTCAGCACTCCAAGTAATAATCCTGCTGATCCTTATTGGTAAATACTCAAGCTGCTAAAGGGCAATTATGTTTTTTATTCTACCTGTTGAAGATGTACATGAAAGGCCAATCCTATATGTTTTCAAATGACCGGCATGTACCCATTTCGTGGACTATTTAAAGCCTGTATGGGAAAAGCAGCCTTCAGGGAGTACTGTACTCCTGAATGGAGATGATATATATATACCCAATGAAAAATACTTATTCCCGCCTGTATTTCCCATCCAGTGATACGATCTGTAACCAGAAATGCTCGATGGCATTAACGGCCTCCAGAAATTTTGACACTTCCACCGGCTTCGTGATATAACAATTGGCATGGTGTTTATAGGAAAGGGATATATCCTTTTCAGAGGAGGAGGTGGTGAGCATGATCACCGGGATATGCTTGACCTGGTCATTATTCTTAACCTCCTGTAATACCTCGATCCCGCTCTTGAGTGGCAGGTTAATATCCAGCAGAATGATATCCGGCTCCTGTGCGTCCTGAAAAGGATGTTGACGGAACAAAAAATCAAGCGCTTCCTTCCCGTTACGGACCACGCTGAATTTATTCAGGATCTTACTTTCTTCAAACGCTTCAAGGGTAAGCACGATATCCCCTTCATTATCCTCCACCAGCAGAATGTGTACTTGTTTCATGCGCTTATTTTTGTTTAGGTATAGTGAAATAAAACCGGCTTCCTTCCCCGGGTGTGGATTCCACCCAGACACGACCGTTCAGTTTTTCAACAATTCGTTTTACGATTGCGAGACCGATGCCTGTTCCTTCGTAATCCGTCCGGGAATGTAACCGCTGAAATATAATAAATATTTTATCAAAATATTCTTCCTCAATGCCGATGCCATTATCACGTACACAGATACGCCAGTTTTCCGGCTCTTCTTCCGCTGAAATATGAATCCGGGCAGGCACTCCTTTCCGGGTATATTTCAGTGCATTGCCCACGAGATTATGCAGGATCTGCGTTATGGCAGACCGGTTGGTATATAATTCAACGGACGACTGGCAAGTGATCACTCCTTTTTTATCTTCCAGCGGATCTTTCAGCATCTGCGTTATCTGTTCGGTTACCTCTTGCAGGTTCATCAACTCAAACTTATCAATATCATACTTACCGGCTCTCGAAAAATCGAGCAGCCCGTTGATGATATGCTGTAAATGTGAGGAACCATCCACCGCTAAGTGGATATATTCCTTCCCTTTATCATCCAGTGTGGTCCCGTATTTTTTTTCCAACAGGTTCAGAAAACCGGAGATGGTTCGAAGCGGAGTCTGCAGATCATGGGATATGACCGATGCATATTGTTCGAGATCGCTGTTTCGCTCGTACAATTCCAGCTGCATATTGCGCTGCTTTTCTATACTACCGGACAAACCGTTGATCAGCCTGGGCAATAAAAGGGAGAAGGTGAAACTAAGAAAAATCAGGTTAGAAGCGATCGCCAGCCACTGACCGGCCGGTATGGCATTCACCGTCTGTACGGGGGAGAGATCATACTGAATGACCAGGGCAAACAACAGGCATACGACCAGGTTGATCCAGCTCCACCACCAGGCATAACTGACCGGCAGGATCAGAATGGCAAATACGGTGGCCGCAAAAAGAAAGAGCATGCCAGGTCCGTTTATACCAACATAAAGCAGCAGGTAGGAAGACACATAGTACAGGCAGAATACAAAAAGGATCTTTCTTGATTTTACAGAAGGGAGCCGGGCAAATCCCACTACCAATAACCACAGGAAAGAAATGACATCCAGTATAGCCAGTACAGGCATCTGTATATGCAATGAAAAATACACACCAGGTATCACAGCGATCATACTCAGGGGAATGGAGAACCCGATCGCTCCTGAAAACAGGTTATCCTGCCAGTATTCGACCCGGTCCATAGTTGTGGTACCCGAATCAATACAGTTCTGCCGGATGCGATGTTTATATGCGTTGACCAGTCTCATAGTATCACACTACTTGTTCATTTGCCCTGCTTAGCTTTATGGTAAAATAAACAGCCCCTGTTGAATCCGATTGTCCCGCGATCAGGCTTCCGCCCAGGTGATCCACGATCCGCCTGGCCACCGCCAGTTTATTCAAGGTACTGTCTGATGACACTTGCTGGGCCCGGTTGTGAAATAAACGAAACAGATCACGCAGTTCACCTGTTTCGGGAGCAATACCGTTTGAAGTAAGCGTGATCTCCCAATAAGTACCCTCCTGCCTGACCCCTATTTCCAGTTTTGGCTGATCTGCTAAGGGCACCAACTGAAGCAGATGTTTCAACAGGTAAATAAATACATCCTGCAGTCCGGCCACATCACCTGTAACCCATGGAAGTACCGGACAACTGATCACGGTCTGACGAGCCTCCAGTTGCTGCTTCAGTTTACCGGCTGCTCCGGCAAATGCCAGGTTCAGGTCGGCAGGGCCGGGTTTCATATCCCGGACCGAACGGTAGTAGAAAAGCAGGTCCTGGATCATCAGGTCTGCCCTTCCGGCCCCCTCCGTGGCAAATGTGATATACGATTTTGCTTTTTCATCCAGTGTATCACTGTATTTTCTCATCAGCAGGTCCATGAATGATTTCACCATACGGACCGGTTCCCGCATATCATGGGAGACGGAGTAGGCAAATAATTCAAACGCATCCTTTGATAGCTGTAACTGATTTTTTAATACGGCTATTTCTTCTTCCGGGGTCATAGTATTATCTCATTGCGGACAGCATGGCCGGGCTATCCTATTATAAAAAAATCCGGTTCAATCCTTTAAAGACCGGATCGTAAAATAAAATGTGCTGCCGGTACCGGGTACTGATTCCACCCATATTTTACCTCCCAGGTTTTCTACGATCTTCTTTACCACCGCCAGTCCGATACCCGTTCCTTCATATTTCTCTTTGGGATGCAGCCGCTGAAAAATTACAAATATTTTCTGCAGATATTCCTCCTCAATACCTATGCCATTATCACTCACCGCGACCTCCCAGTCTTCACCTGCAGGCTTTGCCGAAACACGGATCAATGGCGGCACACCCGGTCTGCGGTACTTGATCGCATTGCTGAGCAGATTACTCAATAATTGAACCACCGGTGCCATATAATTATGCACGACAGGCAAAGGTCCCACTTCAATTGTAGCAGAAGTTCCGCTGATATCAGCCTGGTATAACAGACAGATCTCTTTCATCACTTCGTTGAGATCGACCTCCTCGGCATCGGCATCTCCTTTACCCACCCTTGAATACTGCAACAGCCCCAGTATATTCTGCCGCATACGGGAGGCTCCGTCGACGGCAAATCCGATATAGCGTCGTCCCCGCTCGTCCAACTGGCTGGCATATCGGTCTTCCAGCTTGGTCATAAAGCTGGTGATCATACGTAATGGCTCCTGCAGATCATGGGAAGCCACATAGGCAAATTGTTCCAGTTCCGCATTGGATATGATCAGTTCCCTGGTTTGCCGTTCCAGGTTTTCATTGAGTGTACGGAGTGATTTCTCATATTCCTTCTGGTACGTGATATCGGATACGGAACCTACAAGCCGGTAGGCTTCTCCCTGTTCATCACGCAGGATGATTCCCCGGTCCATGACCCAGGCATACGTTTCATCGGCTTTCCTGTACCGGTATTCCGCATTCCACGAAAAATGTTTCTCATCTGCGACTGTGGCGGCCAGACTATCCTTTACGGCTTTCCGTTCTTCCGGATGAATTTTTTCCGACCAGCGCTCCATCGCTTCATTGTATGTCGGTACAGTATGCCCGAATAACCGGCCATATCCTTTACCCCAGTATACTACATCCTTACGGATATCCCAGTCACGAATGGCATCGTTTGTTGCTTCAGACACGATCTCGAACCGTTCATTGGACAGTCGAAGCTCTTCCTGGGCGGCTTTACGGCTGGTTACATCCTTGAAATAAGTGGTCAACCCGTGCCGGGTCGGATAAACACTTCCTTCCACCCAGATCCCCAGAGGCGGAAAATGCATTTCAAAGGATGTTTTCTCCCCTGTGCTCATCGCGCTGCGCAAGGCCATATTACCGGGCGTTTCAGTGTTCATTGGAAATTTATCCCATATTTTTTTTCCAAGGATCGCTTCTTTAGGTATCCGGGTGATCAATTCCGCCTGATTATTCCAGTAATTCACCGTCCATTGCTTATCCACCGAGAAAAATCCATCTCCGATACTCTCGAGGATCTCATTTCGTTCGGCCAGCATATCATTCAGCGTTGCTTTACTGCGTGATCGCTGGATAGCAGATGACAAACCGGAACAAAGACTGCGCATAAAAAAGACCTCTCCTTCTGCCCAGCGCCGTTCATGTGCACATTCCTCCACGCCCACCACTCCTTCCAGTATGGTGCCGTTAAATACCGGCAGGAATAAAACCGATTTAATACCGGCGTCTTTGAGTACCTGACGGAGCATATTGTCAGGCAGTTCACTGTAAACAGCGGCATAATGCTGATCAGACATCAGGACATCTCTCACTTCCGGGAACAGATCTAAAGGCAAATGCTGCAGATCGGGAGGATCCACCGATGGCTGATCCTCTCCTTTCATCCATCCGATGCGTTGACGGTACATCAGCTGGCCTGTTGTTTTATCGTTGTATACTTCTTTGTAAAAGATCTGGTCTGCCAGCATGGTGTAACGGGCGAGGTCAAATGAATTCCTAACCCCGTCAAACCAGTCTTCATTACTCAGGAAAATCTGGGCAACAGTTGCAATGGCGGATAAATAACGGGACCGTTGCTCCAGCTCAATATCTGCCAGTTTAGTAGCATGGATATCCTGGAAACTGCCGTATATACGGATACATTTTCCTTTTGAGAATTCAGGAGTTCCAAGAACCCGCACCCAACGTTCATTGCCCTTGGCTGTAACATGCAATAGTTCAAGGTCATAAGGTTCGCCCTGTTCGATGGCTTTTTGCACACATACATTCAGACGGATCTGATCACTCTCCCGGTAGAACCGGAGAACTTTGTCCAGTTCGGGCTGGTAGTCCGACGGCACCTCATGGATCTCACGGGTCACATCCGACCAGTTGATCTGACCGCTGGCTATATCCATTTCCCAGGCACCAATACGGGCAAGGTTAGTGGCATCATGCAACAACCGTTGCAGTTCTTTCTGTCGGGTAATATCTTTTGCCACACAAAAAACAAGGCTTTCATCGTGCATTGGCTGATAGGTCCAGGCCAGCCAGACGGGTTTGCCTTTTTTTGAGATATAACAGTTCTCAAAATAATTGGACCCGGAGATGTCAGGCAGACTCTTCGTAACAGCATCCGTAGGCTGAACAAAATCCGGATGTATGAATTCACTGTAGGGGCGGCTGATTAATTCTTCAGTGGAATAGCCAAGGATAGTGGAAGCAGCCGGATTGATCCGTTTAAAATATCCTTCAAAACTAACCACGGCGATTATATCCGGTGCCGCATTGAATATTATACTCAGCTCATTTTCGAGTTGCTTACGCCTGATCTCAGCCCCAAGGTCTGACTCGAGTCCTTTGAATAATTGTTCGAATTCATATAACTGGTCAGCCGTTTTATCCGTTAATACTGTAAGGGCTCCCAGCATTTCACCCCTGTATAACAAAGGAATGGCCAATGCTGATCTGAAACCGGCTTTCTTAACACCCTCTCTTCTCCGTAATGAAGGATGATTGACAATGTCATCTACAATGACCAGTTCTTTTTTCTCCCAGACATCTTTCAGCAGCCCGCCATCCGGGGTCAGGGTATTCATGGCCTTATTCTCCTGGAAATAATCCCTGGCTTCTTTGGTAGAAGCAAAATTGGCCACCAGGTTAAAGTGACGTTTATCAGGGGATAGTATCCAGGTTTCCGCGGCGGTAAAATCACCAAACTCCACCAGCTTACGCAGCACGATGCCAAGCGAAAGAAAAAGACTTTCATTTTGTTTGAATGCATTATTTACGATATCCATCAACCTGCGTTGATTTTGCTTTTTGAACTGTTGTGTGATCTCACGCTGAATGGCAAAATAGTGGGTCAGTTTACCGTTTCCGTCGATCACGGGCTTAACAGTCATTTCTACCCGGTATTCTTTTCCTTGCTTCGTATAATTGATCGTATTCAATTCACAGGTTTCACCACGCTTCAAAGCAAGTTTGAGCCGGCTCAGTTCAGTCCGGTCCGATTTTGGACCTTGTAAGACCCTTGGGGTTTTATGCAGTATTTCTTCCGCTGTATAACCGGACATCCTGGTAAATGCCTCGTTTACAAATATGATTTCAGGACCCGTGCCAACAATCGGCTCTGCACGGGTGATCACTACCGAATCACCAGTATTGGTTACCACACTTTCAAACAACCTGAGTCGTTGCTCTTCCTCCCGCTTAACCGTAATATCACGGAGTGCACCAATGATCCGTACCGGCTTGCCCTTACTGTCACGGATAATATACGCCCTGTCAGAAACAAAAGCGATCTGTTGGTCTGCCCGGATGATCCGGTATTCGTACTCCCAATGATTTACATTACCAGACATGGCCTTCCCCACGGTCTCCGTGATCCTGCCACGGTCTTCCGGGTGTGTAAAGGAAAGCCAGACATCCAGGCTCCATTGCGATTCGGGCAGTGCCTGTCCAAGCAATTGAGTAAACCCTTCTCCGCAGAAAGTTGTATTTGTAATAAGGTTCCAATCCCAGATTGCATCTGAAGTGGCTTTCGTTACATATTCAAATCGTTCATAACTCTCCTTAAGTCTTTTTTCTTTTTCATCCGACTCCATCAAAATGGATATCAACACACCGGTCCGGTTAAATATTTCCAGTTCGAAGGGAGCCGGTTTTCGCGGGGCATCATAATAATTGGCGAACGTGGCAATAACATTTCCACCCGGATCTAAGAGGGGCGTGGACCAGCAGGCCCGCAGGCCGGCAGACATCGCCAGTTTCTTATATTTTTTCCATAATGGATCGTTCCCGATATCAGTGACAATGACCTTTTTCCCGGTATAAGCCGCCGTACCACAGGAACCCTCAGCCGGTCCGATCGGCAGCCCATTGATCGCATTCACATATACATCCGGCAATGATGGTGATACGAAGTTGTAAACAGCTCCGTCCCTGATCTGTAAAATTGATGTTTTTAATCCGGGTATCAGTTTTTCCAAGCCAAGCAGGTAGGTCTCCAGGACATCCTGCAAACGGGTATTGCCGCGTAACGACTTCTCGCTGATCGTACGTTCAAGCTGATCCAGTTTCCCTGTCAATACCTGCTCAGTAATATCCTGGGCCAGTTCCAGTACACAATCCCTTTCACCAATGCGATACCTTGTACCACTGACATTCACATGCTTCTGTTTCCCGTCTTTATTCCGGTGGACCTGTACACCAAAACTGATTACACTGGTGTCTCCTTTTATTTTCTTCAGATACGATTTAATCTGTGGCAACTGATCCGGTATTACGAGATCTTTTACAGACATAGAGAGCAACTCACTGCGCGTGTACCCATATTGCTCCGTCATACGCTGGTTTACATCCAGCAGCCGATACGTCTTCGTGTCGAAAATGTAGCTGGGTACAGGGCTGGCTTCAAAAAGGCTCCGGTATTTCGATGCCGCATCGGCCAGTTCCTGCTCATGTTTTTTACGCCGGGTAATATCCTGAACGGTACCGTATAATCGTATGATACGTCCGGACGGATCTTTTTCCGAATACCCTTTTTCTTCAATGTATTTGAATTGGCCGTTGCGGGTATTAATGCAGTACTCCATACGGAAAGGAATCCCTTTGCTGAGGGCCTGCTGCATGCTTGTTTCAACCCGTTTGCGGTCCTCCGGAATCACCAGTTTAAAAAAGGCACCAAAGGATGCGGGGAACTTTGAAGGTTCTGCATCAAATATCTCATACATAGAACCGGACCAGAAAACCTTCTTCCCAACCAGGTCATAGTTCCAGCTTGCCAGCTGGGCCAGGTCCTGGGCTTCCCGTAGCATTCCTTCATTCAGCCTTGAGCTTCTTTTCGTTTGTACCTGACTGATAAAAAGCACCAGATTATCGGCTATACTATTCAGAAGTGAACGCTCATATTTCATGAAAGGCCCTTCATCAGATTCGGGCATCCTTTTTTTATAGTAAACCGCTATCGAAAACTCCTGCCCGTCATTGGTTATACGGGAAACAACCTGTTTCCATTTGCTTTTCCTGAATCCGTCGGACCTGAACTCCTGCTTTCCATACCGGATCGAGCAACAGGTATATTCCGGGTATTGCCAGCCCGGAGGGATCAGTTCAGTTGATTGCTGCAATAAGTCCTCCACTTCCGGTTCATCTGCAGCCAGTTTTGTGATATTATACAGGCAGGTCTGCTCTTTGATCCGCTCATTCAGGTCATGTAATACCGATTTTAAAAGGTTTTCCTGCTTATCCTGTTTTGCTGATTGTTTTTTTCCGAGCTGAATTTTCCCCTCAAGCATATAGGCGAAGTACCCGGCGGGGGTTATATAGACCGAACGGGAAACAGGTTTTTTATTATTAACCGCTTCCTTTATCCTGAATTTATGACCGGTCAGCCAATGAGATAAAGGTTTTAAAAACCCGGATGGAAGCGGGGACGTGAGCAATATGGCGGAAACATGATTTTCGACGAGCGGTGTGAGCAGTTGCCTGAGTGCAGCGAGACTGGTTCCGTCCCAGCCAAGCGAAATCACACCCGAAGGAGGTCTGACGGCCTTCTTTATTTGTTTTGTAACTGCCTTTCCTGTTGAACGCCTGCTGGCCATATAGTTCGTTGATTCAATTACCGGTTTGCCTTTGTTGCGGACCTTTATCCCCTATCCGTGAAAAACATGTTGCAAACGGCACGACAAAATATTATTCGATACTGATGAAAGTACTAACGATTATCATAAGGTGAAATGACAATGATCCAGGCATTACCCGGTTTAAGGATGACCCTCTGCAATCAACCTGCAGATTTACTAAGCGGGATGTTAACCATCACCTGGCATCCTTTTCCAGGGGCAGAACTGATGACCGCTTTCCCACTAAAGAGTTCAGCTCTTCGTTTCATGTTCGCGATTCCGATGCCTTTTTTTACCCTGGAAATATCGAAACCGATCCCATTATCGTTGATCAGCATCGTGAGGTCCCCGTCTTCCAGGTCCACACAAATGTCAACTTTGCTGGCCTGTGCGTATTTCTGAATATTACGGAGCTGTTCCTGTAAAATTCGGTAAAGGTTCAGCTGAAGGTCATGTCCCAGTTGAATTGCATGTACCTGTTCGCTTACCACACAATCGATCTGCATCTCCTCCCCGATTGAAAAATCATTGATCAATCGTTCCATTGACTCTTCGAGGCTTGATTCATCGAAAAATGCCGGAGCCAGCCGGTGTGAGAGATTCCGGATCTCCCGGATGGCCAGTCCGGTATTCCCTTTGGCCTGTTCCAGCAGACTAATTGTACTTTCCTGCAGTTCCGGCTCAAGCATACTCATATACATCTGTGAGGAGGCGAGTATCTGACAGACATTATCATGCAGTTCGCTGCCGATCTCATAGCGCTCATCTTCCTGGGTCTTAATGATCGCCCGGGTCATTTTCTTTTCAAAAAGCAATTTATCTGTAATATCAATGGCAATCACCGAGCGCAGGTATTTCCCATCCAGATTGATACTGGTGCCATATAGTTCCACATACACCATTTCCCCGCTTTTCTTCTGGAAACGGAGCAGTTCCGCATGTGAATTGGAGGTATCTTCCAGTACTTCTTCAGCCATATGACGTGCCACAGGCACATCATCGGTGTATACAAGTTCCAATACGCTCATCCCCTGCATTTCCGCTACTTCATATCCAAAAAAAACAGCTGCTGCCCTATTGACCTGAACCAATAACGTAGTGGCCGGGTCATATACATACATTGGTTGCGGACTCTGCTGAAAAAGGGTGCTGAATCTTTCTTCAGATTCCTTCAATTGTTTGTTGATCTTTTTCCGCTCAATGGAATAGATGATACTTTTATACAGTACATCGGGAGTAAGCTGGTCTTTCACCAGGTAATCTGAAACCCCAAAGCTGATCGAACGGATACTGAATTCAAGGTCTGCATTTCCGGTCAGCACGATCACCGGCAGATTAGCAGCCAGGGCGAGTACTTCGGTAACCAGTTCGACTCCGCTTTTATCCGGCAATGTCAGGTCGAGCAGGATCACATCCAGTGATTGCTGATGACTTTTGAGGAAGGATTTAGCTGTTTTGAAATCAGGGGCATGATAGATCCTGTTCGAAGACATACGATCTTCCAGGAATTCGGTAACCAATACAAAATCCCCGGGATTATCCTCAATGGTAAGTATACTATATGGGTGTTTATCTATAGACATGTAACTGGTAAAGAATTTCTATCCTGTTCACATACAGGTAATTCTAATTGAAATTACGCAGTTACATCCGATCAGGCAATAAGTGTTAACCGTTAGTCGCAGGTGAGTATTATTTTATTTACCTATACAGAATTTCGAGAATATATAATCAAGTTGGTCTTCATTCGTGATCTCTCCGGTGATCTCTCCGAGATAATGTAAGCACCGTCGGATGTCCAGGGAGAGCAGGTCACCGGGCAACTGGTCATCCAATCCTTTTTTGATCTCACTAAGTGAACCGGCTACCTGTTGGAGCGCGTGATAATGACGGGCATTGGTGATAATGGTATTCTCCGTCTGAACCTGGCCCTGCAGTACCAGATCGACTATCCGTTCCCGTAGAACTTCAATATGGCGTTGCTGTTTTGCGGCAATAAAGACCACCGGCTCCAGCTGACTGAACTGCAGGCGTACCGAGGCTTCATCCCCCGCGTCGATCTTATTCCCGACCAACAGATAACGTAACCTGGCTTCATCGGCTTCCTTTTTCCAGTTCATCACATCTGTCTTTTCACCATTTACATCAAAGAGGTAAAGAACGAGGTCGGCCTGCCGGATCTTTTCCAGGCTTCTTTCGATGCCCGCCGATTCGATGGAATCGGTCGTGTGTTGGCGGATACCGGCCGTATCGATGAGCCGGAACAGGATCCCATCGATATTGATCAGTTCTTCGATCGTATCCCGGGTGGTGCCGGGTATATCACTGACAATGGCCCGGTTCTCATTTAAGAGGGTATTCAGCAAAGTGGATTTGCCGGCATTGGGTTTACCTACAATGGCTACGGAAACCCCATTCCGGATCACATTTCCCAGTTTGAATGAGTGGAGCAGTCCGGTGGTGGCATTTTGCATTTCCGTAATGAGTGCATAGAAGGCACCCCGGTCGGCAAACTCCACATCTTCCTGTGAAAAATCAAGTTCAAGTTCGATCAGTGCCGAGAATTTCAGCAACCGCTCACGCAGGTCTTTCAGGTTTTCCGAAAACCCGCCCCGGATGCTATGGAGCGCTGCTTTTTGTGAAGCTGCTGTATTGGCAGCGATCAGGTCGGCCACTGCTTCCGCCTGGGTAAGGTCCATTTTACCATTCAAAAAAGCACGTTGTGTAAACTCACCTGGTTTTGCCAGTCTAGCCCCTTTACGGATACAGGCATCGATCACCTGATGCTGTACAAAAGGGGAACCATGGCAACTGATCTCGATCACGTCTTCCCCGGTATAAGAACGGGGGTTACGGTAGAGGGAGATCACTACTTCATCCAACACGGTATCTTGTTCCCGCAGATAGCCCACATGCAATGTATGTGAGGACTGAGCCATGAGATCTTTAGATGGAAATAAATCGTTAACCAGCTCAATCGCTTTACGCCCGCTCAGCCGGATAACCCCAATGGCTCCTACTCCGGGAGGAGTGGCAAGCGCAACAATTGTATCATCCCAGCCGGTGAGTTTATTCATACTGCAAAATTAACTAAGAAAGGTTAACAAGTTGACAGGATGAACCCACTCATGACTCACCACGCAGCATTTCAAAAAAAAATCCCTCCTGTTACCAGGAGGGATTGCTGAGAAATATTTGTTACTGATTATTCAGCTTCTACTCTGAAAGTGATCGGTTGTTTGCGGTAAGCTTTTACCTGGCGTCCGTTCTGTACGGCGGGGCTCCATTTGGGTCCTTTTTTAATAACCCGGATGGCTTCTTCCTCCATTCCGTATCCATGGTTGGTCAGGGCTCTTACGTCACTGATGTTTCCTTCTTTGTCCACTACAAACTGTACAACAGTAGTGTAGGTTCCTTCCGGAGCACCATTATCGGTGGCAACCTGGCCGTTTGCGTTTCTTTCGAGGTATTGACGCCATTTGGAGTCACCACCCGGGAAACTGGCTTCGATTTCCACTTTGTCGAAGATCTTATTTTCGTCGTCTTCTTTTTTCACTTCCACGATCTGCTTACCCTGGTCGATATCGGTGGGGGCGGCAATGCCCTCGTCCTTGATACCTTCCTGGCTCACCACATCGATCTTGGCTTCTTTCAGTTCTTCCTGCGGGGGTGGTGGTTTTTCCACTTCCTCATCCTTCTTGATCACAGGAGGCGTGAACTGTTTCATTTCCACTTTCGGGGGTTCTTGTTTCGGGGGAGGCGGAGGAGGAGGCGGAGGAATTTCCTTCTTCTCTTCCTGCTTCACATCCTGGATAGTCATCTCGTTCATTTTCAGCTTCTTGTCTCCTTTCTCCTTCAATGTACTCGATAAGATCGAGGTCAGTAAAGCCAGTAGGGCGATGGAGCCGGTAATGATGAGAGCACGGGTAATCCGGCGGTTATAAGTCTTTCTTAACTCATACGCGCCATACTCTTTGTTCTTTCCGTCGAAGATGATGTCCAGAACATCGGCTGATAGTATTTTATTGGCTTCCATTACGTAGCGTTTTTAATTAGATGCACAAGGGATTCATTTCCATAATCCCGTTCCTATTTAATTGCGGGGGCAGCGGGAGCGCTTCCCTCGGTCACCTTGATCAGTTCAAACTCCTGGTCAAAGATCTTTACCATGGCGTAGGTACGCACCTGGTTGATGGTCATTTCGTCCAGGATATCCACGGTGTTCTTGTATGTGGCTTCCGGACTGGGTTTAATGATCACCACAAAATCCTTGTCGGCGCAGTTACTGACCGGTTTCCCGGCTGCTTTTGCTTTTGCCTCACATTCAGGATCCGGAACGTAACGGGAGATCACCTCTTTTTTCTTATTGACAATGATGTCACGGATCGTTTTGTAGGTAGCTGTCTTGAAGTTGCTTCCGTCTTCTTTCAGTTTCCCTTCATAATAATAGATCACATCATTCTTACCCAGCATGATGCTGAGTACAGAGGATTCCTTCACCTCGGTCTGTTCTTTTACATCCTTCACATCCTTAGGCATATTGAGGTCGAGCGTCGTAGGGGAGCTCATGGTTGCAGTAAATACGAAGAACGTAATCAGCAGGAACCCGAGATCCACCATCGGCGTCATATCCACGCGGGTGGAAAGCTTTTTGGCTTTCTTCACGCCTGGTCCTTTTTTGTGGCCACTATCGCCACCTTCTTCTATACTTGCCATAATGAATTGGTTTTAAAAATTATTTTTTCAGATCTTTTTCTCCGGCGGCCTCCCTTTTATACAGTTCGGTACCCACGGGAATATCGTCCAGGGAGGTAACCAGGTTGTATTTGAACTCTTCGTTCTTTTTCAGGGCGGCAATCACAGCTTCGAATGTGGGGTATTTGGATTTACCATCCCCTTTGATCAGGTAGTTCAGCTTTTCCCCTGCAAAAGCGGATTTAGCCGCCTGAATCCACCAGACCAGCTGATTATTCAGGGTATCCAATACCGGAATACCAGGTTGCTTCAATTTTGCCTGTTCCTTATCATCCAAAGCGAGCAGTTGCTTTAATCCGCCAAAGGGAACACCGACCGCATAGGTCTTTCTGAAATTGGCGATTTCCGCAGGGCTTAAATTAAGATTCTGCGAGGCATTAACTGTTTTGATGATATCGTCAAACTTGGTCTTGTCTTTGTCCGACAATACGGAAAAGTAGACCTTGTCAGAAGAGTCGATCGTGATCATCACCGCATTGTTCTCCGGCAGTTTCTGTGACAACACAGATCCGGGGGTTTTGATCTCTACCGGCTCAGGTGGCTTAAACTTGGTCGCCATAATGAAAAAGGACAGGATCAGGAACGCAATATCCACGAATGGAGTCATGTCCGTCGCTGTACTTTTCTTGGGTATCTTAACACTTGGCATGAGTCAATATTTAGTAATTAGATGAATGAGTGTTCATTTTCCATAACAAAACAGCCGCTCTCTTATTTATACAGAGAAGCGAAGCTTTGTGTCAGGGTGAAACCAGATTCATCAATGCCATAAGTGATAGAGTCGATCTTGGTAGTGAAGACGTTGTACATGATCAGTGCGATAGCGGAAGTACCGATACCAAGGGCTGTGTTATACAGGGCCTCAGAGATACCAACGGCCAGGTCACCGGCAGCACCACCGCCACCATCTTCACCTAAGGCGGCGAAAGAACGGATCATACCCATTACCGTTCCGAGAAGGGCGATCAGGGTACCAACGGATGTGATCGTGGAGAGGAATACCAGGTTCTTTTGCAGCATTGGCAGTTCCAGTGCAGTCGCTTCTTCCACTTCTTTCTGGATGGCGATCACTTTCTGATCGGTATTCAGATTGCCTTCAACAATCATTTCTTTATAACGGCGGAGACCGGCTTTCATTACATTACCTACAGAGCCGCGTTGTTTGTCGCATTCTGCCAGGGCAGCATCCACATTCTTATTGGCCAGGTGATATTGTACTTTGCGGATAAAATCGGCAATAGAACCATTACCCAGGGCTTTACGGATCGTCAGGAAACGCTCAATAGAGAATACCACTACCATCAGGAACATTCCGATCAGCAGGGGAACGATGATTCCTCCCTCATAGATACGACTGAACGCATCCTTGGGACCTTTGTGACTGGGCCAGAAGCCACCCTTTAAATCCGGTTCTGCAAAATTACCTGCTGCACCCATCATATAACGCCAGATTGCATAACCGGCGAGAATACAAACGACTGGTGCGATCCACGAAATGGCGTTGCTGCTTTTCTTTGCCTGAACTGAGGTTGCCTTACCTGATGCTGTTGCAGTTGGTTTAATCTCTGCCATGATCTTTGTTTTTTAGTTTTTAAAAGTTAGAATAGTCATCTCTTTCAGAGACACAATGCTAAGAAAAAAGTTGATAAAAAAATCTCCCTCCCCGGCTTTTTCAGGAAGGGGCTTCAAGTTAAGGATTTTTTAATACGGAACCATTTCCTGCAAAATTATTTACAGGAAATTCATAGAGAAAACGTTTGCAGAACTGGTCCGGCGGGGGTTATTCATACCGGAGGGCTTCGATCGGGTTGAGCCGGCCTGCTTTCATAGCGGGATATAACCCTGCCAGTAATCCTACGAGCGTACAGATCACAATCCCATAGATCACCCAGTTCCAGGGTACTACAAAGCCGGTATTCAGCACCAGGGAAAAACTGTTCCCTACCATTATTCCTAATATGATCCCGAAAAGGGCGCCCAGCATGCTGATTATAATCGCTTCCAGCAGGAATTGACGGCTTACCATCTGGCTCTTGCCCCCGATCGCCTTGATCAGGCCTACTTCCCGGGTACGCTCAGAAACCGATACAAGCATGATATTCATAAGGCCGATAGCCGCCCCGATCAGGGTGATCAGCCCGATCACCGTGGCGGAGATCGTAAGAAAGCGCAGACTATTCATGGCTTTCTCAGCCACACTGTCACTCCGGTCCAGCACAAAATTACTTTCCTCGGTAATATTCAGTTTCCGGATAGCCCTGAACGTTCCTTCGGCCTCTCCCATCGCGGCATTCACCTTGATCAGGTCATTGGCCATTACTGCAACGACATATGAAAACCCATTGGGGAAATTCCGGTCCACATTGGTATAGGAAGTAATGATAATATTATCCCGGTTAAATCCAAAAGAAGACCCTTTACTCTCTAATACACCCAGGACCCTGAAAGGAATATTATTGATCCGGACCACCCCGTTGACCGCTCCGGCAACGCCTTGTTTGAAGAGCCGCTTGGCTACATCATACCCCAGGATACAGACATTCCTTCCCGACTGCACATCCATCCGGTTCATATTACGGCCGTACTGCAGACTGAAGCCGTTCAGGGCAAGGTAATTTTCATCGCCGCCAAACATCATCACATTGGGACTGGTCTTGTAATTCTCATGGGAAACAATATTGTTCCGGTTGGCAAAAATGGAAATACTCTTGATGGATGGAAAATCAAAACGGCGGACAAACATTTCGGCTTCTTCCTTGGTGATATTCTTGTCCAGATTGGATATCCGGGACTTGCGCCCCCCGCGGGTACTCAGTTTTACTTCGCGGCGGTTACCACCGCCAAAACGGATATTACGTTCCTTGAACCGGATAGTAAATGCATTGGCCCCCATCGAGGAAAAGCTTTCGGTGAATTTCTGATTCATCGCCTGAATAGCGGTAATGATACCGATCAGGGCCATGATACCAAAGGCGATGATGGATACAGTGAGTCCCGTCCTGAGTTTATTACTGCGGACGGTACGGAAAGCCAGAGAAAATACGTCGCGGAAATTCATATAAAGGAACAGCACAGGCACCAGGCCTGGTCCGTACCTCAAAGATAGTTAATGCCTTTGTCCAAGTGCGCTTAAAAGTACAGACGGCCTAAAAGCAGTTCGGGATAAATACCCAGCAGGATAATCAGAAAGGCCAGTACCACTAATACACCCTTGAAAAAAGAGGTGAACTCCGGATGCGGCGTTTCGCCCGGCTCTTTGAAATACATGGCCTGGATCACCCGGAAATAGTAGTATACGCTGACCGCCGCCATCAGTACGGCAAAGATCACCAGCCATAAACTTCCGGGGGTGCCGAGTGCTGCTTTGAGCATATAGAATTTGGCCATAAATCCGGCCGTGAGCGGAATACCGGCCAGCGACAGGAGGAATACGGTCAGCGTACCGGCCACAACGGGTTGTGTACGGGCAAGGCCGTTGAATCCATCGAAAGTATAGTCATTCATCCGGGCCAGCACGGCAAAAATGCCGATCGTGGCAGCACTGTAGGCGGCTGTATACAGGAACAATCCTTCTTTGCCGTCCACATTCATGGCATACAACGCAAACAGCATAAAACCGGCCTGTGCGATACTGGAATAGGCCAGCATCCGCTTTACACTTTGCTGGAATACCGCCGTAATATTGCCCACAAAGAGGGTAACGGCCGTCATAATGGCCACCCAGAGCCGCCATTGCGCCTGCTGCGGCTCGAACATATCATCGAACAAACGGATAAATCCGAAGAATACCACCACTTTGACAATGGTGGCCATAAAGGAAGTGAATACAGCAGGGGCCCCGTCATACACATCCGGTGTCCAGAAATGAAAGGGGGCTGCTGATACTTTGAATGACATTGAAAAAAGCATCAATGACATACCGGCAACCAGCAGGCTCATATTTTGTGGTGTTACCAGCGGACTGATATCCGTACTGAAAGTAGCCCTGGCTCCGTACAACAGGGCGATCCCCATCAGCATCAGACCCGTGGAAAAAGAACCCAGCAGGAAATACTTTAATGCCGCCTCATTCCCCTTGAGATTTCGTTTATCACTTCCCGTGAGTATATATAATGGAATAGAAATGATCTCGATTCCCAGGAAAAGGATCAGCAGTGATTTGAATGAGGTGACCAATGTGACCCCGCAGAGAATAAAGAAGATCAGGGCAAAATACTCCGCATAGTTCACGCCCACTTTCTCCATATCGGGGGCCGACAAGAGGAAATACAGCAGCACTACCGCGAAAATAACCGTATTGAACACCAGGGAGAAATGATCAAAGACGATCATGCCCCGGGTATCAATATGGAAAAGTTCAATGTCCCTGAGGTCGAGAATACTCATGGCCAGCAACAGGATGATGCCGGCAGTGGCCACTGTACGGATAGCGGATTTTTGCTTCAGCAGAATACCACTGAACATCATTACCACCCCCAGTACAGCCGAAATTATTAATGCGTTCATACGATCGTTTCCTTATTACTTGCGGAATAAATAACTAACATCTATTTTACTAAACCATTCTTTGGAGAAACTGCTGGTCAGGTCCAGCATCGACTGCGGATAGATCCCCAGCCACAGGATGATCACTACGATCAGTCCGAGTGCCAGCTGCTCATTCAGTTTCAGGTCCGTAACCGGCGCTTTCAGGCTTACCGCCTCGCCATAAAAAGTTTTACGGATCATATTCAATGTGTACACGGCAGACAGGATGATACCCAGTCCGGCGAGTACGGTAAACACGATCTTGAAATTGGATTGTGCGGAGAGCAGTCCGTTGAACATCAGGAATTCCCCGGCAAACCCATTGGTCAGTGGCAGCGCAATATTGGCCAGTGCAATCACAACAAAAAACACTGTCATCACCGGTGCCTGTTGTGCCAGTCCGCCCAGCTCGGATATTTTACGTGTACCATACCGGCGCTCAATGATCTCTACAATGATCCAGAGTCCGATGATATTGACCCCGTGGTTGAACATTTGTATCATCACGCCCTGTGTGCCGCTGATATTCTCGGCAAACAGTGCTGCTGCCATCAGACTGATGTGTGCAATAGAAGAATAGGCGATCAGCCGCTTCAGGTCGTCCTGCCGGATGGCCACCAGGGAGGCATAGATCACGCCGATGACGGCCAGGATCATCACCACATCACCCCATTGGAAAGAAGACATGGGCAATACCGGCATCAGCCAGCGGATCAGGCCGAGTAAGCCCATCTTCACCATCACCCCGCTCAGGATCATGGTCGTGGCTGTTGGGGATTGCTCATAGGTGTCCGGCTGCCAGGTATGAAATGGAAACAGCGGCATCTTGATGGCAAATGCCACAAAAAAGAGCCAGAACAACCACAACTGATCATTGGCCGGGATCTGCAGTTTGTAAAAAGAACTAATACTGAATGTATGATCCGGGGTCTGTGACTGCAGGTAAAGGATACCGATCAGCATCAGCACAGAGCCCAGGAAGGTATATACAAAGAATTTAAAAGTAACCGCGATCCTTTTCTCGCCACCCCACTGAGAAGCGAGGAAATACATCGGGATCAGTGCCAGCTCCCAGAAAAAGTAGAATAACAAGGCATCAGCCGCCAGGAATACGCCCATCATCCCGGCCTGTGCCAGCAGCATCAGTGCAAAAAAACGATGTGCCCGCTTTGGTGAAGCCTGCCAGGTACCCAGGAAGGTGAGCGGATATGCCACTGCGGTCAAAAGGCAGAGCACCTGTCCCATGCCATCCAATTTCAGGGTAAAACTGCTGCCCAGCGAACTCATCCACGGTGCACTAAAGAACAGGTGGTTTTCCGTTTTCATCAGGGTCAGTCCCAGCGTGGAAACAGCCAGAGTAGCCAGGGAGGCAAAAAAGGCAAATACCTTTGCGGTCTTCTCTTCCCGGATCAGGAAGGTAAGCAGCCCGGTGGCCAGCGGAATCAGTATCAGTAAAAATGCGATCATATCAGTAACCCGCGAGGGGCGGTGGATTTATTTTCTCAGAAAAAATTGAATTGCAAAAATCAGGACCATGCTTATTACCATCAGCAGTACATAGCTTCCTACCTGTCCGCTCTGCAGCAGTCTTAACTGACGGCTGCCATAGTTCACCAGGCGACCTGTACCGTTCACTAACCCATCCACCACTTTCAACTCCATGATATCTTTAAAGAAACCGCCTAGCCAGTGCAGGGGTTTTACAATAATGTTGTCGTACAATTCATCCACATACCACTTGTTCTCGAGTACGTTGGCAAAACCCGTGGTTTCTTTCCGCTGATAATTCCGGTACACCATAAAAGCGGCCACGATCGTTGCCAGTACCAGCCCGGTGGAAATACCCATGAGCATATACTCATCACTGTGCGACAGATGATGTTCATGTGGCATGGAGCTTACAGCCGGTGCGAGGAAAGCGGCCAGCTTATCGCCTCCATCACTGATCACTTCGGGTATCCCTACCAGTCCGCCCACTACAGACAGTATAGCCAGGATGATCAGGGGCAGGGTCATGGCCAGCGGACTTTCATGCAGGTGGTGGGCCTGCTCTTCGGTACCCCGGAATTTTCCGGTAAACGTGATAACGAGTAAACGGAACATATAGAAAGCGGTCAGTAAGGCCGTGAACACTGCTACGGCATACAGGACCGGACTTTTCATGAATGCACTTAAGAGGATCGCGTCCTTGGAGAAGAAGCCGCTGAACGGAGGAATACCGGCGATGGCGATACAACCGATAAAGAAAGTGAGGTAGGTGATCTTCAGTTTCTTGCTGAGTCCGCCCATATTCCGGATATCCTGCTCCCCTCCCATGGCATGGATCACGGATCCGCTGCCGAGGAATAAGAGGGCTTTGAAAAACGCGTGGGTCATTACATGGAATACGGCGGCCACATAGGCACCGGTTCCCAATGCCAGGAACATAAAGCCCAGCTGACTGACGGTGGAATACGCCAGTACTTTTTTAATATCGTTCTGTTTCAGGGCAATGGTAGCGGCGAGTAAGGCCGTTGCCATTCCGGTATAGGTGATGATATTGCGGGTCAGTTCAGCTGTGTCCAGACTATACAAAACATTACTTCTGGCGATCATGTAGATACCC
>CALRQQ020000005.1:0-29386 GCA_943370345.1 Chitinophaga pinensis | reverse complement strand
TAACCTGGCCGGTGGTTATACCAATGGTAGCACTACTTACAAATCTGCCAGTGCTGTTGCTGCTGACCTTGCTTACTATCATGATGGTAAGAAAGCCGGAAGCGGATGGGCATGGGGTGCTGTTTTATCTAACCTCGGTACCAAAGTATCATATACAGATAACGCTGATTCAAAAGATTTCATTCCTGCCAACCTCGGTCTGGGTCTGAACTACACTAAAAAGATGAATGAGACCAACTCACTGTCTTTCGGTGTTGAAGCAAACAAACTGCTGGTTCCCACACCTCCCGGTCAGAACGCAACTGCTCAGGATATTGCTGACTACAGAAGCAAGAGTGTGATCGGTGGCTGGTTCAGTTCTTTCGGTGATGCCCCCGGTGGTTTCGCAGAAGAAATGAAAGAATTCCAGATCTCTGCTGGTGCTGAATACTGGTATAATAATCAGTTCGCTCTGCGTGCCGGTTATTTCTACGAAAACAAAACTAAAGGTGACCGTCGTTATTTCACGACTGGTCTGGGTCTGAAATACAATGTATTCGGATTCAACTTTGCTTACCTGATTCCTGCAGGAAGTGGTGTAAGCCGCAACCCGCTGTCAAACACACTGCGTTTCTCTGTGCTGTTTGATCTGGATGGTGCTAAAAAATAATGTTTGCTGGTCATAAGACCAACAAAACAATATACTACTGACAGCGTCCCGGCTTTATAGCCGGGACGCTGTCTTTTTTGTTGGTCTGGTGACCAACAAGTAGCGATATTTGTAAAAACAGCAAAACAATATGGCTTACCGGATCGGTTCAGGAGTTGATTTTCATCAGTTGACAGAAGGCCGCGATCTGTGGATCGGTGGCATTAAGATCCCTCATCATAAAGGGTCGTTAGGGCACAGTGATGCGGATGTGTTATTGCACGCTATATGTGATGCTTTGCTCGGTGCGCTGAGCCTTGGTGATATCGGCCTGCATTTTCCGAATACCGATCCTGCGTATAAGAATATCGACAGTAAAATACTTTTACAGAAATCGTTTGAACTGATCCGATTGAAAGGATACAGCGTGGTAAATGTAGACAGCACACTTTGTCTTGAAGCACCGAAGATCAAACCCTGGGTGCCACAGATGCAGGAGGTGATCGCTCATATCCTGCAGGTGCAAAACGAAGATGTGTCTGTGAAAGCCACTACTACGGAAACGATGGGATTTGCCGGAAGAGAGGAAGGGCTGATGGCCTATGCCACCGTATTGCTGAAGAAGGAAGCCTGATCCTCTTTATTTCCTTGTCGCAATACTTATCTTTGCCGCATGCCAACCGTTCAGGTTAAAATCATCAACCAGTCAGCCAATCCATTACCGGACTATGCCACTGAAGGCGCATCAGGGATGGATCTTCGTGCACACCTGGATTCGCCGCTTACCCTGCGTCCACTGCAACGGTGTCTCGTTCCCACGGGCTTATCCATCGAACTGCCGGCCGGTTACGAAGCACAGGTTCGTCCCAGGAGCGGACTGGCCATCAAACAGGGCATAACCTGCCTCAACACACCCGGTACCATTGATGCGGATTACCGGGGAGAAATTAAGATCATTTTAATCAACCTTTCTGCAGATGCACAGGTCATACAACCGGGCGACCGCATAGCCCAGCTGGTGATCCAGACCGTTGAGCAGTGTACCTGGATACCGGCGGTAACGCTGGAGCAAACCGAACGTAATGCCGGTGGATTCGGGCATACCGGTAAACAATAAAAGACAGTCAATGATCAGAAACCTATTCATCATCCTGCTGGCCGCCATTTTACTGACTTCCTGCCGCGCCACTAAAAAAATACAATCGGCCATTGCCAAAAAGGATACAGCGCTGGTCGTATTGCCCCCGCCCGATACCGGTCACGCGGATTCAATGGCCCTTATCAAGGAATATTATACGGCAGTGATGAATCAACGGATCAACTTCACGACTTTCTCCGGAAAGCTGGATGTGGATTATGAAGAGACCGGCGGTAAGAAATTGAATCTGAATGCTGAGTTGCGGATGTACAAGGATAGCGTGATCTGGGTACGTATCACGGCTATATTGGGTATAGAAGGGTTGCGGGCCTATATCACCAAAGATTCGGTCAAGATCCTCAACCGGCAGGATAAGGTCTATATTGCCCGAAGTGTGGCCTTCCTGCAGGAGATCGCTGCACTGCCGCTGGATATGGCTTCTCTGCAGGATCTCCTGATCGGCAACCCGGTATTTATCAGTTCGGATATTACTTCATACAGTAAATCCTCCGGCAATGTTTCCCTGCATGGACTGAACAGTCTTTTCAAAACCCTGATCACCATGGGAGAAATGGATAAGCAGCTGTATAGTGCCAAACTCGACGACCTGGATGAATCCCGTAACCGCACCAGCTACCTGGCCTGGAGTGATTATGAGAATAAAAAAGGAATGCCTTTTGCACAAAAAAGATCGATTACGGTATCGGAGAAGAAGACCCTGGAGATCAGGCTGAATTACAAGCAATATGAGTTTAATGAAACGTTAAGTTTCCCCTTTTCCGTACCCAAAAACTATAAAGCCGATTAAAACGGATACTATAATTTACCTGACATCGTTTTCCAGTTCTGATTCCGTCCCTGTTTTTTAACCTCAATCCGATTTATCATGAGAAAAAAAATCCTGCTGCCTTTTTTCCTGTTTGGTTGTGTCGCTATGGCCATGGCCCAGCCCCAGGATAAGAACCAGCTTGAAAAGGAAAGACAGGAGATCCAGCGGGAACTGCAGGAGATCCAGGGCATGTACAACAAAGTGAAGGGGCAGACCAAACAGAACCTGGCCCAACTGAACATGCTCAAACGCAAGATCGATCTGCAGGAACAGTATATCAGTTCCATCAATAAGGAACTCCGAAGTATTGATGATGATATTTACCTGAGTGAACTCGAGATCTATCGCCTCAATAAACAACTGGATACCCTCAAATCCCAATATGCCAAGTCGATCGTGTACTCCTACAAGAACAGGAGTAACTACGACTATGTGAATTTCATTTTCTCTGCCAGCAGTTTCAATGACGCTGTCAAACGGATTGCTTACCTGAAGAGTTATCGTTCTTACCGCGAAAAGCAGGTATCCACGATCCAGGAAACCCAGCAACTGATCGCGCAGCGAAAAAAACAGCAGTTGGCGCGTAAGGACCAGAAGAATGTAGCGCTGCAGACTCAGACCAAACAGGTTAAGGAATTAGATGTTCAACGGAAGGAAAGAGATGCAGTCGTGAAGGACCTGAAATCAAAGGAGAAGGATCTTCAAAAACAGATTGCTGACAAAAAGAACAGGGACGCGAAACTCAAGAATGCGATTTTCGCCATCATTGAGCGGGAACGTTTAAAAGCCATTGAAGAGGAGAAAAAGAGATTGGCTGCGATTAAAGATGCAGAGAGGAGGAATCCGGTCGTTGATCCAAAGGTCAAACCAACCGATCCCAAATCTGGCCCCAAAGTCAACCCGATCGTAGAGAATAAGCCTAAGCCTGTAACAGCAGAGAGGACATACGTGCCGCTTAATGAAAATGAAACAGCATTGGCGGCAAACTTTAAGCTGAATTACGGGAGATTGCCCTGGCCGGTTGACAATGGGGTGGTTTGCAGCAATTTTGGTACGAATAAGATCGAAGGCACTTTGTTGACAGAAGATAACCCGGGTATTACCATTTGTACCGGGGCCGGCGCTGCCGTAAAATCGATATTTGATGGTGAAGTATTAAGCGTTTTCAACATGGGTGATGGGATGGCCGTGATGATCAAACACGGTAACTATTATACCATCTACAGTAATCTTTCTTCAACCAGTATTGCAAAAGGGACCACTGTTAAGGCCCGCCAGGTGATAGGCAAGGCGGGAAGCGATGACAACGGCGGTGGAAAGATCGATCTGCTGCTGATGTTGGATAAAAAGAATATTAATCCACGGCCATGGCTTAGCCGATAATATAGTAAATAAAAAATCCCGGTAGAGCCGGGATTTTTTATTTACAGAAAGCGTTCATATAATTTTTCGTACTGCGGTACGATATGATGAATGTCAAATTTCTTTGAATGTGCTGATGCCCGTTCTTTAAATCCTTTCAGCGTAGCATCATCTTTTAAAATATGCAGGGATTGTTCTGTCATGGAGTCCACATCCCCTACATCACTCAGGAAACCCGTCTCCCCGTCAATATTGATCTCGCCCAGTCCGCCGGCATTGGTGGATACCACCGGCACACCGGCTGCCATGGCTTCGAGGGCAGCCAGACCAAAACTTTCATATTCAGAAGTCAGCAGGAATAAGTCAGCAATGGCAAGAATATCTTCCATCTGTTCCTGTTTTCCCACAAACCGGATCTCATCGCATACACCCAATTCGCGACTGAGGTCTTCTGCCGTATTCCGCTCAGGTCCGTCACCCACGAATAATAATTTGGAAGGGATCTGTTTATTGACCGCAGCGAAGATCTTCACCACATCCTGTACGCGTTTGATCTTACGGAAATTGGAAGCATGCAATAAGATACGTTCCCCGTTCGGTGCGATCACTTTACGGAACGCATCGATGGGTTTTCGGTTGAAACGACTCACATCCACAAAGTTCAGGATGACATCGATCTCTTTTTCAATATGGAAATGACTGAGGGTTTCCATTTTCAGGTTTTCTGATACCGCCGTGATCGCATCACTTTCATTAATGGAAAAGGTTACCACCGGGGCATAGGTCTTGTCACGCCCCACCAGGGTAATATCTGTACCATGCAGGGTGGTGATCACCGGAATATTCTTTCCTTCTTTTTTCAGGATCTGTTTGGCCATATACGCGGCCGAAGCATGGGGGATCGCATAGTGCACATGCAGCAGGTCCAGATCATTGTTCTTGATCACATCCACCATCGTACTGGCCAGGGCCGTTTCGTAGGGCGGGAAATCGAACAACGGATACGTGGGTACCTGCACTTCATGGTACAGGATATTAGGGGTAAACGAACCCAGCCGCACCGGTTGCTGGTAGGTGATAAAATGGACCAGATGGCCTTTTTGTGCCAGGGCCTTACCGAGTTCTGTGGCCAGCACACCGGAGCCGCCAAAAGTGGGGTAGCAAACGATTCCAATCTTCATAATCAATAATCAAAAGGAGGTCTAAGGTAACGGATTTAGCCGGCTTTGGCTGACCGTTCATCTTAAATAATTAACTTCCGTTTTCTGTTTATTTAACTTTAACTAAAACCGAAGGATGCGAAAACTATTTTTAGCCCTCATCGCCGGATTGCTGCTACAGCCGGCAGGTGCCCAGACAACTGATTCAGCGTGGATTAAAAAGATCTCGGATGAAATTCTCCAGCATGGACAGGCTTACGAAAATCTCCGTCACCTGACCAAACAGATCGGCGGCCGCCTGGCAGGCTCTCCGGGCATGGTAAAAGCAGAAAACTGGGGACTGGATGTCATGAAGAAAAGCGGGGCGGACCAGGCCTGGCTACAGGAATGTATGGTACCGCATTGGGTTAGGGGCGGGACTGATTTTGCGCAAGCCAGTTATACCGTGCCGGCCAGCAAGACCAAGAATATGATCCCGCAAAAGAAGGGGTTGGATATTGTAGCCCTTGGGAACTCTGTCGGTTCAGGACCAACGGGGATCAATGCGCCCGTGTTGCTGGTGAACTCCTTTGATGAACTGGAAGCCAAAAATGACCAGGTGAAGGGCAAGATCGTATTCTATAATTATAAATTCAACGATACTTACGTCAGCACTTTCAATGCTTACCGGGATGCCGGACAATACCGGGGGGCCGGTCCCAGCCGGGCCGCCAAATACGGAGCGATAGGGGTGATCGTACGGAGTATGAGCCATGCCGTGGATAATAACCCGCATACCGGGGCCACCCGTTATGATTCGGCTTATGCAAAGATCCCGGCCGTGGCGATCGGTCTCCGGGATGCAGATTGGCTGAGTGAGCAGATCCAAAAATCAGGCGTGAATGTGACGATGAAAACCAATGGTAAGTTTTTGCCCGATACGATTGGTCATAATGTGATCGGCGAACTGAAAGGTTCCGAATTCCCGGATCAGATCATTATCGTAGGCGGACACCTCGATAGCTGGGATAATTGTGAAGGCGCGCACGATGACGGAGCCGGTTGTGTACAGACCATTGAAATTTTAAGAGCGTTAAAGGCACTGGGCTATACCCCAAAACGAACTATACGCTTTGTGCTCTTTGCCAATGAAGAAAACGGCTTAAGAGGCGGTACCAAATATGCGGAAGTAGCAGCGGCAAAAGGAGAAAATCATATCCTGGCCATTGAAAGTGATGCCGGAGGTTTCACCCCCCGTGCATTGGGCTTTACCGGCAGTGATGAGCAGTATGCAAAATTTTTATCCTGGAAACCACTGATCGCTCCATATGGTTGTTCTGAATTGGTAAAAGGGGGAGGCGGTGCCGATATTGGTCCGCTCAACCGTACACTGAAAACACCCATGGCCAGTCTCAATCCGGATACGCAACGATATTTTGATATTCACCATGCCCGCAGCGATGTGTTTGAAGCGGTGAATAAAAGGGAACTGGAACTGGGGGCGGTGAATATGGCGGCATTGATTTATCTGGTTGATAAGTATGGGTTGTAAGAGAGGCTGGAAGCTAGAAGCGAGAAGGAAGGGAAAGGCGAGAAGTGAGAAGCAAGAAGTGAGAAGCAAGAAGTGAGAAGGAAGGAAGACACTGATAATTTGAAAAGGCAGAAAGATGAGTATGGCGTATTATGTAAAGGAAAAGGGGGATTATAAGATCAGTACGGATCCGGGTGAACTGGATGTTCCGAAGATTCATCAGTATTTGTCTGTGGAGTCTTACTGGGCACAGGAAATACCTGTTGATATTGTAGAGAAAGCCATTGCCAATTCCCTTTGCTTCGGCTTATATAAAAACAAAGACCAGATTGGTTTTGCCCGCCTCGTGACCGATAAAGCCACGTTTGCTTATTTGGCAGATGTATTTGTATTGGAAGAACACCGGGGACGGGGACTATCCAAATGGCTGATGGAAGTGATCCAGTCACACCCCGATGTACAAGGCCTCCGCCGCTGGATGCTGATGACCCGCGATGCACAGGGTTTGTATGAACAATTTGGCTGGACAGTGCTGGATGAGGATGCGCGTCAGCGGAGTATGCAAAGGCATTTTAAGGATGTGTATAAGAGAGGCTAGAAGCAAGAGGCTAGAAGCGAGAAGGCCTTGACTGAATGAACAGAAAGAAAACACTGAACCCTCCGGTTACCGGAGGGTTCAGTGTTTTTAGTATCTACTTCTATAGTGAACCATTCACCATTCACCATTCACCAGTCCCCCCACCGCCTTATTCACCTTTTCAAACGGAAAACCGCTCAGTACCTGGTCCATCATTGCCTTGATCTCTGCTGTACAAAGATTGCCGATACTGCCTTCGTGAGTGTGATTGACGCTGGTATCGTAAGTGAACTGTCCGGCTTCAATATCCCGGCCTACTTTCTTGTACGCATCACGGAAGGGCAGGCCCTGGTTCACCAGTTTATTGACTTCTTCCACACTGAAGAGGTATTTGTATTTCTCGTCTGCCAGAATATTCTTATTCACTTCAATATTGCTCAGCATCAGTCCGGTCATTTCAATACAATCTTTCAGGGTCTTGAAGGCCGGGAATAAATGTTCTTTCAGCAACTGCAGATCGCGGTGATAACCGGAAGGCAGGTTGGTGGTCATCATCGAAATTTCGTTGGGCAGCGCCTTGATGCGGTTGCAATGCGAACGGATGAGTTCAAATACATCCGGATTCTTTTTATGCGGCATGATACTGCTGCCGGTGGTGAGTTCTGCCGGGAAAGAAATGAATCCAAAATTCTGATTCAGGTACAGACAGGCATCCATACTCATTTTCGCCAGGGTCTCGGCTACATTCGCGAGCGCCTGTGCCACGATGCGTTCAGCTTTGCCTCTTCCCATCTGAGCATACACCACATTATAATTCATGGTGTCAAAGCCGAGTAACTCCGTAGTCAGGGTCCGGTTGATAGGGAAAGAAGATCCGTAACCGGCTGCAGAACCCAATGGATTTTTATTAACCACTTCGTAAGCGGCTTTAACAGTGACCAGGTCATCCACCAGGCTTTCGGCATAGGCGCCAAACCATAAGCCAAAGGAAGAAGGCATGGCGAGCTGCAGGTGTGTGTAACCGGGAAACAGGTGATCTTTATATTTTTCACTTTGTGTCTGCAATAATTCAAACAGGGGTTGTACTTGTTTTACCAATCCTTCCAGCTCATGCCGCAGGAATAATTTCACATCCACTAAAACCTGGTCATTCCGGCTGCGGGCCGAATGGATCTTCTTACCGGCATCGCCCAGTTTTTGGGTAAGCAGGAGCTCAACCTGTGAGTGAATGTCTTCGACGTCCGGGTGAATGGTGAGTGGAGAGTGATGAGTGGGGGAAGTTGTCTTATAAATTTCCCGTAAAGCATCAACGATACTTTTCTTTTCTTCCGCACTTAAAAGTCTTACTGATTCCAGCATGGTCACATGCGCAATGCTGCCCAGGATATCGAAGGGGGCCAGGAGGAGGTCGAATTCGCGGTCACGGCCGACGGTAAATACTTCCACTTCTTTCAGGGAGGCGATATCCTTTTGCCAGAGTTTCATAATACCTGATTTAAGAGATTAATATAGAGAGCGATCCCTTCCTTTATTTCTTCGATAAAGATATATTCATCCGCGGTATGACTGCGGGCTGAATCGCCCGGACCCATCTTCAATGCGGGGAAAGGCATCAGTGCTTTGTCTGAAGTGGTCGGGGAACCATAATAAGTTCTGCCCAGTCCTGAGCCGGCTTTTACCAATGGATGATCCAGGGAAATAGAGGTAGAGCGTAAACGCGTGCTGCGGGGTTTAACCTCGCAGTCCACATGGGTCCTGATCAGATCGATCACTTCTTCAAAACTATAGAGCTCATTGATCCGGGTATCCACTACAAATTTGCAAACGGCGGGCACTACATTATGGGCTTTGTTCTCGGTTTCGATCACCGTCACACTCATTTTAGAGGGGCCAAGTAAGGGGGATATTTTATCTAATTGATAACTGTTGAACCAGCTGATATCCTTCAGGGCCTTATAGATGGCATTCTCTCCTTCGTTACGGGCGGCATGCCCGGCTTTACCATGACTGATGCAGTCCAGTACCATCAGTCCGCGTTCAGCCACGGCCATCTGCATCTGGGTGGGTTCACCCACAATGGCACAATCGATCTTTGGTAAGTAAGGCAGGGTATATTCAATACCACCGGTACCACTGATCTCCTCTTCTGCCGTAGCGGCAAAGATCACATTGTACTGACCATTTTCTTTTTCATAGAAATGAAGAAATACGGCCAGCAGGGAAACCAGGCAACCGCCGGCATCATTGCTGCCCAGTCCATATAATTTACCATCTTCAACTAAAGGCGCAAAGGGATCCTTGGTATACTGAGGGTTGGGTTTTACCGTATCATGATGCGAGTTCAGCAGGATCGTCGGCTTATGCTCATCATAGAATTTATTGAGGGCAAAAACATTATTACCCACCCTTGTGTGCACGATATCCCGTTCGCCGATAAAACGGCAGAGAATACCGGCGGTCTGGTCTTCCTGCTTACTAAAGGAAGGGGTGGCGATCAGCTCTTTCAGCAGATCAATGGCGTTGGTCTGGAGTATGGTTAGTTCACTGTTCATGTAAAATACTTGTGCCTGCCTGTCCGTTCAACAGTTCCGGCAGTTGTTCGGCTTTGCCGATGATCACTCTGCCCACGCCGCTGTTCAGTGCGGTAAAAGCATTGTCGAGTTTTGGGATCATGCCGGCAAATATTTTGTTCTTTGCTTTCAGTTCCTGGTAATAGGATGGCTTTATTTCATGTATCACGGTACTGTCATCATTGGCATCCAGCAACACACCGCTTTTTTCAAAGGAGTAGATCAGTTGCGTATCGTACAGGCCGCTCAGTCCTTTGGCAATTTCCTGGGCGATGGTATCCGCATTGGTGTTCAGTAACTGCCCTTGCTGATCATGGGTGATGGGGGCGAAGACCACCGATATATTCTTGTTCAGCAGGGTGCTGATCAGATCCGTGTTGATACTGTCCACATCCCCGACAAAGCCATAATCCAATACAGGATGTTGCCGCTTATGTGCCAGGATCGCATCACCATCCGCACCACAGAGTCCGATGGCATTACAGTGATTGGCCTGCAGGGCAGCTACGATATTTTTATTGATATAGCCGGCATAGACCATGGTCACGATCTTCAGGGTTTCGGCGTCCGTGATCCGGCGGCCATCCACCAACTGTTGTTCAATTCCCATTTTCTCTGCCAGTCGTGTCGCCAGTTTGCCGCCACCGTGTACCAGGATCTTTTTATCCTCAATGGCGGCAAAATCGCGCAGAAAGGCCGCGAGCTTGGCTTCATCATCGATGATGTTGCCCCCGATCTTTATGATATAGAGTTTATCCATTGCTGGTTAACAATTGTTCGAGTACCGCCTGTGCTGCCCATACCCTGTTCCCGGCTTCCCGTGTCACGATACTGTTGGGTCCGTCCAGGATCTCATCACTCAGTTCCACATTGCGCCGTACGGGCAGACAATGCATCACTTTGGCATTATTCGTGGTTTCAAGTTTTTTATTGGTGAGCATCCATTTCGGATCACTTTCATAGATCTTGCCATAATCTGTGTATGTGCTCCAGTTCTTCACGTACACGAAGTCAGCATCTTTTAATGCTTCTTCCTGATTATGGGTGATGGTGGCTCCTTTTGTGAATTCCTCACTCAATTCATAATCTTCAGGGTGAGTGATCACAAAATCAGCCTGCCCCCAGGTGTTCACCCATTGGGAAAAGCTGTTGGCCACACATTGGGGAAGTGGTTTTACATGGGGAGCCCAGCTCAATACGATCTTTGGCTTGCGGTGCAGCGGTTTTTCCTGCAAGGTTTCTGTGATCGTGATAATATCAGTCAACGACTGCAACGGATGAAGGGTGGAGCTTTCCAGGCTCAGCACCGGAATACCTGCGTATTTGATAAATTGTTTGATATATAACTCACTGTAATCATCTTCCCGATTCTTCAGTGAGGGGAAGGTGCGGATGGCCAGGATATCGAAGTATTTTCCAAATACAGGTGCGGCATCTTTTACGTGTTCTACTGAAGTGCCACTCATGATGGCTTCCTCTTCAAATTCCAGGGCCCAGCCTTCACTTCCAACGTTGAAGACAATCGCTTCCATACCGAGATTCTGGGCCGCGATCTGGGTACTCAGACGCGTACGCATACTGGGGTTGAGGAATAAACATCCGATCCGTTTATTGGCACCAAGGGTTTTATGGGCGAGCGGATTTGCTTTATGGGCCAGGGCACGTTGTACCAGGGCGTCAATATTGTTTACATCATGAACAGAAACGAAATTTTTCATATCAGCTGGCAGGGGTTGAAACGAGAAGACTGATCTCCTCTTTTATGGATTCGATAAATTGTTCGGCGTCTTTTTTCTTCAGGGCCAGAGAAGGAAGCAACCGGATCACATTGGGTTTGGCCTCACCGGTAAAGATCTTCTGTTTCCAGAGCAGGTTTTTCTTCAGGTCCTTCAGTTCATCCGGCACATCAAAACCGATCATCAGTCCGCGGCCCCGTACATTCTTTAATTCAGGGATGGCACTCAGTTCATCCCGCAGGTATTTACCGATCATTACAGCATTCCCCATCAGTTTTTCTTCTTCAATGATCTCCAGTACCGCGAGGGCAGCGGCACAGGCCAGGTGATTGCCACCAAACGTGGTGCCCAATTGGAAATGTTTGGGCTTGATGTGGGGGGCGATGATGATACCCGCTACCGGAAAACCATTGCCCATGCCTTTGGCCATGGTATAAATATCTGCACTTACGCCGGCAAAATCATGACTGAAAAATTTGCCGCTGCGTCCATAACCGCACTGTACACTATCTGCTACGTAAACGGAGCCATACTGGTCACAAAGCGAACGGATTGAGCGCAGGAAGGCGTCGTCTGCCACATTGATCCCGCCAACTCCCTGTATACCTTCAATAATGACCGCTGCGATCTCTTTGCCTTCTTTTTTGAAACAGGCTTCCAGGGCTTCTTCATCATTAAAAGGAAGAAAGATCACATTCTCTGTCTCATTCACGGGCGCACTGTAGTTTTTGTTATCGGTTACCGCTACCGCCAATGCTGTACGTCCATGAAAGGCTTTGCTGAAGGCCACGATCTTCTTACGTCCGGTATGGAACGAGGCCAGTTTCAGTGCATTCTCATTGGCTTCGGCGCCACTGTTGCAGAGAAATAACTGGTAATCTTCCTTGCCGGATGCCTTACCGAGCTTTTCAGCCAGTTGTACCTGCAGGGGTATTTTAATTGAATTGGAATAGAAAGCGATCTTCTCCAGTTGCTCTTCTATACGCTTTACCCAATGCGGATGGGTATGGCCGATACTGATCACGGCATGTCCGCCATAGAGGTCAAGGTATTGATCCCCTTTATCATCCCATACATAAGAGCCTTTGGCTTTTACGATGTTTATTTCGTTTATCGGGTATACATCAAACAGATTCATGGGAGTGTTTAGTTGTAAGTTTTAGGTTATAGTCGTTCACGTATAACTAGAAATAATTTGCTTTTAATTTTAATCCTCTCGTCTCCGGCAATCCACAGATCAGGTTCATATTCTGCACCGCCTGTCCGCTGGCCCCTTTCAATAAATTATCAATGGCTGAATGTACTACCAGTTTGCTGCCGGCTTTCTCCAGCTGGATCACTGCTTTGTTAGTATTCACCACCTGTTTCAGGAAGATGGGTTCCCGGCTGACAGTGGTAAAAGAGTGTCCATTGTAGAACTCCTCAAAGAGCGTATACATTTCTTCCAGACTATTATCACAGTGCAGCGTGGAACTGATAAAGATGCCCCGGGTAAAATCGCCACGCCAGGGAACAAAATGGACATCCACATCATTCACTGGTTGCAATTGCAACAGGGATTCGCCGATCTCGCCCAGGTGTTGGTGGGTAAGTGTCTTATAGGCCTGAATATTATTGGCTCTCCAGCTGAAATGGGAAGTGGCCGATAATGACTGACCAGCGCCGGTGGAACCGGTTATGCCAGTTGTGTAGATATCATTCAATAAACCCGCCTTGGCCAGGGGAAGCAAACCCAGCTGAATGGCCGTGGCAAAACAACCCGGGTTGGCGATATTCTGCGCGGTCTTTATCTGATCACGGTTGAGTTCCGGTAATCCGTAAACAAATTTCCGGCTGCCACTCATGGATTGTGCCGCCAGCCGGAAGTCATTGGCAAGGTCGATGATCTTTATGTTATCAGCGATCTTATTATCTCCAAGGAATTTTTTAGACTCCCCATGACCCAGACAAAGAAACAGGATGTCGATCGTTCCATTTTCAAGCGCACTGCTGTCGTCGGTGAAGGTCAGTGATGTTTCACCCAGCAGGTCCTGATGGATCGCACTCACCGCTTTGCCGGCATTGCTGCGGCTGTGGATCATACGGATATCCGCTTCAGGGTGATTGATCAGTAAACGGATCAACTCACCTCCGGTGTACCCTGCGCCGCCTATGATGCCGATGTTGATGGACATGTTTTATTGTTTACGTATGACTTCTTTTATCACGCCCCCTATTCTCTACTTTCTATTTTCTATTCTCTATTCATTCACTGCCTTCCAGATACTCGTCTGATTTCCGAAGATCTTGCTGAATCCGCGTACATCATCGCCGGTAAAGCCGGTATTCATTTCCCCATACTTTCCGAATTTACTGTTCATCAGGTCAAATTTTGATTCAATACCGATCACCTGGAAACGATAGGGCATGAGCTGGATGAATACTTCGCCGGTCACATTCTGCTGACTGTTGCTCAGGAATGCTTCGATATCCCGCATCACGGGATCGAGGATCTGTCCTTCATGCAGCCAGTTGCCATAGAAGGAAGCCAGCTGGTCTTTCCATTGCAACTGCCATTTGGTGAGTACATGTTTTTCGAGCGCATGGTGGCCTTTCAGGATCAGCATGGGTGCGGCCGCTTCAAAGCCTACCCGTCCTTTGATACCGATGATGGTATCCCCGACATGGATATCACGGCCAACGCCGTAAGGCCCCGCAATGGTCTGTAAATATTGAATAGCTTCGGTGGGATGTCCGAAAGACTGATCATTTACGGTTGTCAGTTCCCCTTTTACAAAGCCGAGTTTTACTTCTTCGGTTCCTGTTTTGGTAACCTGCGTGGGCCAGGCTTCTTCCGGCAGCATGCCTTTGGATGACAGCGTTTCTTTACCACCCACACTGGTACCCCAGAGTCCTTTATTGATGGAGTACATGGCTTTGGCGAAGTTCATGTCGACCCCTTTGGCCTTCAGGTAACTGATCTCTTCTTCACGGCTCAGTTTCAGGTCACGGATGGGAGTGATGATCTCCACACCAGGGATCATGATATGAAAGATCATATCAAACCGTACCTGGTCATTACCGGCACCGGTACTGCCGTGTGCCACTGCATCGGCATTCAACGCCTTTGCGTGTTCAGCGATATGCAGGGCCTGGCTCAGGCGTTCGGCCGAAACGGAGAGCGGGTAAGTATTATTCTTCAATACATTGCCATACACCAGGTACCTGATGATCCGGTCATAGTAACCTTTTACCGCGTTGATGGTGGTATGGGTCTTTACACCCAGGGCATAGGCATGTGCTTCGATCTTTTTCAGTTCGTCTTCGCTGAAGCCGCCGGTATTCACGATGATGCTGTGGACTTCATAGCCCTTGTCCTCACCCAGGTATTTAACGCAGTAGGTAGTGTCCAGTCCGCCGCTAAATCCGAGTACAACTTTTTTCGACATGGTAGTACAGAGTTATTAGTGAAAGAAATGATATAACAACGATTTGGGCTTGCTTCCCCCGTTGCCATTGGGCTTATCCTTTTTCAGGAAGGGACGGAGCAGTTTCCATTGTTTGAATTTCAGGAGCCGTTCAAATCCTTTTTTATTCTCCTCGAAGTACTGTTTTGTTTCTTCGGGTTCATAATGATCTTTCGGATCATAAAGCATGGCCGTACACATACAGTTTTTACGGTCCTTGCTCATGAGGATATCATAATTCACACAGCTCTTGCAGCCGGCCCAGAAGGCCTCATCCTGTGTGAGCTCGGAATAGGTAACGGGTTCATACCCGAGTTCGCTGTTAATTTTCATGACCGCCAATCCGGTGGTCAGTCCGAATAATTTCGCTTCCGGATATTTTTCACGGGAAAGGGCAAAGATTCTGTTCTTGATGGCTTTGGCCACGCCGCTCTTGCGAAAGGCCGGGGCTACGATCAGTCCGCTGTTGGCCACATATTCTCCGTGACTCCAGGTTTCGATATAACAAAAGCCCACCCATTCATTCTGGTCAGTGATGGCGATAACGGCTTTGCCTTCATCAATTTTTTGTTCGATATAGTCCGGAGAACGCTTGGCGATACCCGTGCCACGGGCAGCAGCGGAAGCGGCCATTTCGTCGGTGATCGTTTTGGAGTAGACCTTGTCGGAAGACGTTGCTACCCTGATAATAATGTTTTGATTGTCCACTATGGTACTGTCTTGCTTTGAAAGGGGCCACCAGTCCTGAATCATTTTCTTCGGGGGAATTCTTCACTGACAGGGACCATGGTGAGCGGTTCGTCCTGTCAGAAAACAGGGCGACGTCGGGGGCGCGAGAAAGTAAACACATCAAAACCAACGGAATAAACACCGCTGGTGATGGGCGCGTGGAACGCAAATTGTTTTGTATGTGTAAGTATGTTCGCCATCTGGCTGAATCACTTGAAATCAGGACGCAAATTTATAATAATAATTGGTTTAGCACGCTAAAAATTTTTGTTATAATCACCGGACAGTCAGGGGGAAGGCATCAGGGATAACAACTGTTAGTCTGCATATGCAGGTTCCTTATCCCTCAACGGGCATGCAGCAGGAAGATGGCCGGGCGTTTATGAATATCTGTTTTTTCATGTTGCCATTGCCTGACGGACCTGGTTTTGATCCATTCGGCAGGTCCGGTGATATCTACCGCCATACATAAACGGGTATCCGGAAGACAGTTTTTAAGAATCGCTTCAATAAGCTGGTTGTTGCGGTAAGGGGTTTCTATAAAAATCTGTGTACAGTCCTTTTTTGCCGATTCTGCTTCCAGTTCCTTAAGTGTTTTGATCCGCTGGCCGTTATCGATCGGCAGATAGCCATTGAATTTGAATTGCTGGCCATTCATACCACTGGCCATCAGGGCGAGCAGGATGGAGCTGGGACCTACCAATGGTTTTACGGGAATGTTCATTGCCTGCGCAATAGCGATCAGCGACTGACCCGGATCGGCCACTCCCGGACAACCAGCTTCACTTACGATCCCGATCACTTTATTTTCATTCACTTTTTTACGAAACTGATCTTCTGCTCCGGCTTCTGTCAGGTTTACCCACTCGTAGTTGTCAATGATGATGTCCTGTCCGGGCAGGCAGTGTTTCCATAGTTGTTTAAAATACCGGCGTGTACTCCGTTCATTCTCCACAAAGAAGACCTGGCATTCCCGGATGGCTTCAGTAATACCCGGCGGAATGGCATTGATGCCATCTTCCTGTAATACAGCGGGGATCAGGTAAACGGTGGACATTGTTCAGCTGTTTTTTACTTTGTTAACACTGAGGGTGGCGGCAATGATCGCATAGGCAGGTGCGAGGATGATCAGTGCGTGCATCGCATAAAACAGCAATCCGTTGCCAATGGCCAGTCCTTTATGACGGCCGGTGAATGCGATACTCTGCGATAAATTGAAATTATTACGGGCAAAGGAATAATCCAGCATGGATATACCAAAGTAGTAACACTCCAGGAACAATGCGATCACCGGGGTGATCCAGCCTGCCACGGGTACGAGTGAAAGCAGGATCAGGGCCACGAGATAGACCATCTGCCAGCCTGCATTGCGGACGGCAAGACGGACACCGCGGATCGCGTCTTTTTTTATTTCAGACCAGTTAAACCGGTGTTCTTTTCCATCAATGATCGCTTCGGTCTTTTCACTCAGGTAGGTAAAAAGGGGGGAACCGATGATCAGGATAACATATTTGAATAACGAGAAATAAAAGAGTACGAGTACAAGCCGGAGCATCATGCCGGTCATTACAAAGAAGAAACTCAGCCATTCACTTCGTTCTTTTTGCAGCCAGACTTCTATTCCGAGCTGGTCGCTGATCCAGGAAACCACCTGGTCAGACGATTGCCAGAAGAAGAGGATCCCGGTAATGAACAGCAGGGCGTATACGATCCCCGGAATGATGATCCAGCGGAACAGTTTATGCTGTTGGATAAAGCGGCGGGCTTCTTCCCAGGATTGGAATGCGATGACGATTTCTTTGAGCAAAGCCTTATTTTGAGGGCTAAATATAGCTTTTTGCTAAGCGATACGGAAAGGATTTCCCCCTTATTTTTAGTCTTGTTCTATGCGAAAAAAACTAAGTAAAGACTTCTATCAGCGCAGTGATGTTCTCGGGATTGCCCGGGAACTGCTCGGTAAAGTACTGGTGACGAAACCGGGAGCTGTGTGTTGCGCTGGAAGGATCGTTGAAGTGGAAGCCTATAACGGAACGGCAGACAGGGCTTCGCATGCCTGGGGTGGGCGACGGACGGCCCGGACCGAAGTGATGTATGCACCCGGGGGTGTGGCATATGTATATCTCTGTTATGGGATTCATCATTTATTCAATGTGGTCACCAATACCGCTGATATTCCGCATGCGATATTGATCAGGGCGCTGGAGCCTCTTGAAGGGATTGAAGACATGCTCCTGCGTACTGGTAAGAAAAAAGCGGATGTTAATCTCACCCGCGGTCCCGGCAATGCATCCAAAGCAATGGGCATTACTACGGAACTGACCGGAGTGTCCCTTGACAGTAATGCGTTATATATTGCAGAGGATGGATTCCGCGTTGCAGATAGTGAGATCATGGCCAGTCCCCGGATCGGCGTGGATTATGCAGGAGCGGATGTACTGCTGCCGTATCGGTTTTTTATTCAGGGTCATCCAAATCTGAGTGGTGCCAAAAGTGTAAATGCATTATCTTGACCGCTAAAATTCTACGGCTTGTCAAAGAATCAACTTAAACTGATCTCTCTTCTTTCAGGTGTATTGGTCTCATTAATCCTGTATTATGTCAATCCATTTCATGTAGCTGAACCGGCTGCAAGGGTGCTGGCCGTGGCCGGCCTTATGATCACCTGGTGGGTCACGGAAGCCTTGCCGATGCCGGTGGTAGCGCTGCTGCCCCTCGTACTGTTCCCCCTTTTAAAGATCAATACGATCAAAGCCACCGCGGCTTCGTATGGCAATGAAGTGATCTTTTTATTCATGGGGGGATTCATGCTGGGACTGGCCATTGAAAAATGGAACCTGCACCGCCGTATTGCATTGAATATTGTAAGAGCCACCGGCACCAGTGGCAACAGGATCATACTGGGTTTTATCCTGGCCACGGGTTTTCTGAGTATGTGGCTGAGTAATACGGCTACTACCATGATGATGTTCCCGATAGCTCTGTCCGTAATCAAAGTCATGGGTGATAAACAGGAGGGAGGGAATTATGCTCACTTTAATCTGAGCATGATGCTGGCGATCGCCTGGGCCTCTAATTTTGGCGGCATTGCTACGATCATTGGTACTCCACCTAATGTTCAGTTTGTGGGTTATTTTGAAAAAAAGTACAATATCAATATTGACTTTGTGGACTGGATGCTGCTCTGCACCCCTTTGGCGCTGATCCTGATGTTTGCTTTGTATCTGGTGACCACCAGGCTGCTGTTTCCCAACCGGATCAGTCCGAGTGAAGCAGCCCGTAAACATATCCATGGAGAGATCGCCCTGTTGGGTAAACTCAGTGGCCCGGAGAAAAGAGTGTTGCTGGTATTTTGTTGTACCGCCCTGTTATGGATACTGAAAGATCTGATCAACCTGAGCCAGTCCATGTTCAGACTGGATGATAATATGATCGCCATTATGGGAGGCCTGGCCCTTTTCATCTTTCCGGCAGGTAAAACGGAACTTACCGGTGAAAAAGACAAGGCAGAAGGATTGCTTGAGTGGAGTGATACAAAAGATCTTGCCTGGGGTATTTTACTATTATTTGGCGGAGGAATCGCACTGGCCGATGCATTGGAGAAAGCAGGACTGATCACCCAACTGGGTGCCTGGTTGGGACAGTATGCCGGTGGCGGGATCTTCCTGGTGTTCATGGTGACCTTCCTGTCTATTTTTATCAGTGAAGTAATGAGCAATGTAGCGCAGGTGATCGTGTTTTCACCGGTGGTTTGTTCATTGGCCGATTCTATTGGAATGAATCCATTATTACTCGGTATTCCGATGACCCTGGCGGCCAGTTGTGCCAGTATGTTGCCCATGGGTACACCCCCCAATGCTATTGTATTTGCGAGTGGTTATATCCGGTTGAAACAAATGATCAAAGCCGGATTGGTGATGAATATTGTAGCGTTGATACTCATCACATTGTTCAGCTGGTATTTGTTGCCATTGCTGATGAAAGGCTAGAAGCTAGAGGAGAGAAGGGAACAGCTACGGGCTGTTACTGGCAACCGGCAACTGACATCTGACACCTGTTTTCTTAGAACCTGGGGCAGTTCAGCTTTTTCGCATTCGGATCCGAATGTTTCTTGATGTAGATCATGGAGATCTCCATACCGCCGCGGGTATTGGAAGCAGGTTTCAGACTTGACGTGTTAGCATCGTAGGAGAAGCCCAACTGCAGTCCTTTGAACTCGAGACCCAGATAAGGGATCGCCGCATCTTTCAGGCGGTACCAGGCGCCGATATAAACATTCACCGGATCGTCCTCATTATTGTTCACATTGTACGAGAAAGCGCCACCCACTACAGTATTATAGGCTTTGGCCTGCAAACTATGATTGGCAGCGATATGCAGGTAGTTGTAAGAACCCATAGGGATCTTGCCACCGGCCTGGATCGTGGTGCGGGTATTGAGGATATAGTTGCCGCCCTGGAAACTTTCTTTTGGACGGTTGATATGGTACATGGAAGCACCGATATAAAAATTGTTGTAACCATTGGTACTGCCATTATAGAGTACGCCGGCATTGAGGTCAAAATAACTCAGGTTGAGCTGGTTGTTATTGAAGATCTCACTGGTTACCCCGGTAAATCCGAGCGGAGTCAGCTGATCGGCAAACTGCACTTTGGTAACATCCAGTCTTTTGTTGATATAGATCCCCTGGAATCCGGCACCCAGTTGATGAAATCCATCTTCATCCAGTCCTTTATGATACGCCAGGGAAAGGCCTGCATAATTGGTGGTCAGTACTCCATCTCCGGCACGGTCGGTAACACCCAATATCCCAACGCCCATCTGATCCAGTTCAGACAGCCGGTTTTTCATGATCCCGAAATCGAGGGATACGGTCTTAGTAACAAATGCATTATTGATCGTGGGCCATTGGTTGCGGTAATTGCCGGCTAAACGGAAGTCGCCATCGAACTTACCGGTCAGTGCCGGGTTCAATGTAAGCGGGGAAGCAAAAAACTGTGAAAAGTTGGGATCCTGCGCCTTTGACACAGCAGTCATGGACACACATAACAGGAAGGTGGAAACAATTTTTTTCATCTCTGCAATTAAGTTTTTTCGTTCTGATCAGGCTGGAAAAGGATAAGTCAAACCGTATAGAAGACTAAACGTACATTTTCTTCATTTGATTGCCCCGTCCTTCAATAAATCCGCCGGTACGAACCGGTAAAATACAACTTTTTAAAGACCTGAGAAATAGAATTAATGCTGCTTGGGCGGTTTTGTTGCTGAACCCTCCCTGTAACCGGATAGATTGTCTAATATTATGGTTATAAGGTCTATACAAGTTCAGAGGCCGCCTTTCTTACATCTGCATCTTAGGTCCGTAGGCCAGATCACCTGCATCGCCCAGGCCCGGAACGATGTATCCTTTGGCCGTCAGTTCGTCATCGATATCGCCGCACCAGATCTTCACCGAGGGCTCTTCTCTTTTCACATATTCTATGCCAACGGTACAGGCGATGGCTGCTACAATATGAATTTCACGGGGTTGTCCCTCCGCTTTTAAAAAACGGATGGTTTTTACGAGGGAAGAACCCGTTGCCAGCATGGGATCGGAGATAATGATCACCCGGCCATCCAGTTCGGGGCTCGACATATATTCCAGGCTGATCTCAAAGCTGCCATCAGGATGGTGTTTGCGGTAGGCCGAAATAAAAGCGTTGTCCGATTTGTCAAAATAATTCAGCAAACCCTGATGAAGCGGTAAGCCGGCACGGAGTATGGTGGCCAGCACCGGATACTCTTTCAGCACGCGGTGAACGGCCGAGCCCAGGGGAGTCGACACTTCTTTTTCTACATTCTCCAGTTCCTTACTGATTTCGTAGGCCGCTATTTCCCCGATCCGTTCCAGGTTGCGGCGAAACCGCATCCGGTCCGTCTGTATTTGCGTATCGCGTAATTCGCTGACCCAATTACTGATTAAAGAATGTTGCTGGCTGAGATTGACGATCATATTGAGTCCTGTTTTGGTAACCGAAAGGGGGGTATTGGTAACCCCGCCCCGGGTTTTTTATAAATTTTTTCTCCCTGCCGGACGGATGAATCATAAAGTCATACCGTAAAGCAACAGGATCATTTACTTTCGCAAAACTAATCTAAAAAAGCTTTCATGGTTTACAGAGCTATCGGTTTAATGAGCGGCAGTTCGCTCGACGGGTTGGACATCATTTTTGCGGAATTTCAGGAGCACGCAGGGAAGTGGAGTTATGAGTTACTCGAAGCGGGTTGTACCCCATATCCGGATGAATGGAAGCACCGGCTCAGCGGGGCTACCGGACTTCCGGCCCGGGATTATCTCCTGTTGCATAGTGCCTATGGCCATTATACCGGTCAACAGGTCAATGCTTTTATAGAGCAGCATGATCTTCATTACAAAGTGGCTGTGATCGGTTCACATGGACATACCAGCTTTCATCTGCCCGGTCTGCAAATGACAGCCCAGCTGGGCGACGGTTCGGCCATTGCTGCGGAGACCCGTTTGCCTGTGGTATCTGATCTGCGGGCCCTCGATGTGGCTTTTGGCGGGCAGGGGGCACCGATCGTTCCCATTGGTGAAAAATTATTATTTCCCGGCTATGATTATTTTCTGAATATCGGAGGCATTGCCAATATCTCTGCTCATGGGGAAGCTTATACCGCTTTTGATATTTGTCCGGCCAACCGGGTACTCAACCTGCTCGCCGCCGAAGCGGGTAAGGAAATGGATGAAGGCGGTGCAATCGCCGCTTCCGGCAATATACATCATGGCTTACTGGGTCAGCTGAATGCGCTGGACTATTACCAGCAGCCCTGGCCCAAATCACTGGCCAACGATTTTGGGACGGATACGGTTTATCCATTAATAAAAGCCGCTGGTCTTTCCCTGGCCGATGCCCTTTGCACATATACAGAGCATATCGCGATCCAGACCGCGGAAGCGGTTTCGGCTTTGCAGGAAAAAAATAAGAAAGAAAATTCCCGTCTGCTGATCACCGGGGGAGGTGCTTTTAATGACCATTTGCTCCAACGGCTCGATGCCCATTTATCGCAGCTTGGATTGATCACCGTATTACCGGATGCCCGTCTGGTCAATTATAAGGAGGCCCTGATCATGGCTTTTATTGCCGTATTACGCTGGAGACAGGAATACAATGTACTTTCTTCTGTTACCGGGGCAACCCGGGATAGTATCGGCGGGGCACTGTGGACGGGGCAGGAGGGGTAAGGAGAGAACAGGGAATAGAAAATAGGGAATAGGAAAATGGGATGCATGCACATCCCTTTTTTTATTCTTAAGCAACCGGCTCAGAGTAGTGAGGGATCCGCTTTTTTTCAGCTAATAATAATGATTCACAGGTTAATAAAATGTCTTAAATTCATTTCATTAATCCGGGCACCCTTATAACCACCATTAACCAACGAATCATGAACGCCCGGTCTTTACAAGGAAATTCTCCAGAAGAAATCAATGCTCGATTTCCGGCATTTTTGACGGATGGCTTTCAGCCAACGCTGCCAGGTTTATTTGTCTGCATACAGAAGGACCGGATCGATCGCTCAGACAGACTGATCCGGAAAGGGATCGAATTGCCCGTGACTACTGCCCTATCGGTGCAGGCCTGTTTTTTCCAAAATCATTGAATCAGCATTGAATGAAAAGAATATTGTTTTACACACTTGTATCCTGTGGGATTTTTATGCAGGCAAACAGCCAGAATACTCCGGAAGAGCTGAAGGCGGTTAAGGAACAGTACCAGAAAGCGACGAGCGATTCAACCAAAGGACCGTTGTCTTATCAATTGGCGTTCGGATACCGTTTCTCGGATATTGATTCCTCCCTTTTTTATACAGATGCAGCGATTGGCTATGCGGAAAAACTGAATCTGCCCGCGATCAAAGCATTGTTGTTATCGCTGAAAGGCGCTACAGTACTCGAAGCGGGCGAACTGCCGGAGTCGCTCCGGTTACAGTATGAGGCGCTGGAACTGGCCGAACAGTTTAAAGACACGTCCACTGTTGCTTTTGCCTATAACCGGATCGGGAATATCTATATGGAACTGGCGGATTATAAAAAAGCAATTGAATATTATGCCCGGTCCAAAGCGTTATTTGAACAGATCAGGGATACAGGAATGATCCATAACGAAATGTCCAATATCGGGAACATTTATAATTTAAATAATCAACCCGACTCAGGATTGTATTATCTCCGGGTCGTGTATGATGCCGCACAGCAATCAGGCGACCGGAGCAAGTACACCCGCCCTGAAATGATGTTCAGGTTGGGGAATGCATTTCGGCTCAAGGGCGATAAAGAGCAGGCCATGGATTATTATAAAAGGGGTATCGCAGAAGCTTATACGGACAATGATATCAGAAACCTGGCCATGAACAATCTTTTCCTGGCCACCTTATACAATGAAATGAACATGCCTGATTCGGCGATCAGGTATGCCTACCATGCGATACAAACGGGCAGAACGATTTCTTTCAGAAAAGGGGTATATGAAGCTTCTTCGTTATTAAGCGGATTGTTCAAAAGCAGAAACCAGGATGATAGTGCGTATAAATACCTGTCCATGGCGTATGCGGAAAAGGACAGTCTCACCGGCCCCAAGCGATTCCAGGAATTGCAGCGGATCATTCTGGATAAACAGCAGCAGGAGCGTAATGCGGAAGCTGAGCGGATCGCTGAACGGAATAAGCAAAGGCAATTGGTCTTAATAGCCGGACTGGCCGTTTTTTTGATCATTGCCACCATTCTGTACCGGAATAATAAACAAAAACAAAAAGCCAATCTGGTACTGGAGTCCACGCTGGGTCATTTAAAATCCACCCAGTCGCAGTTGGTGCATGCGGAAAAAATGGCCTCGCTTGGAGAACTCACCGCCGGCATCGCTCATGAGATACAGAATCCGCTGAATTTCGTTAACAACTTCAGTGAGGTCAGCAATGAGCTGATCAGTGAGATGGCGGATGAGTTGGACAAGGGAAATACAGCAGAGGCAAAAGCTATCGCCAGGGATGTGCAGCAAAACCTGGAAAAGATCCTTCACCATGGTAAAAGGGCGGATGGTATTGTAAAAGGCATGTTGCAGCACAGCCGGAGCAGTAATAATAAGAAAGAACCCACCGATATCAATGCGTTGGCCGATGAGTACCTGCGGCTGGCCTATCATGGGCTTAGGGCAAGGGATAAGTCGTTCAATGCTGTATTGAAAACTGAGTTTGACGATACGATCGGTGCCGTCAATATTGTTCCACAGGATATCGGACGTGTCATCCTGAACCTGATCACGAACGCATTTTTTGCAGTTGATGAAAGGAAGAAGCAACAAGAGCAGGGATATGAGCCGGTCGTATCCGTAAGCACAAAGAGGGTAGCCGAACGTATAGAGATCATGGTAAAAGATAATGGCACGGGTATTCCGCAAACGGTATTGGATAAAATATTCCAGCCCTTCTTTACCACCAAGCCCACCGGAGAAGGTACCGGTTTGGGGCTGAGCCTGAGCTATGATATCGTGAAGGCGCATGGGGGTGATATCAACGTGCAGACGAAAGAGAACGAAGGCACAGCATTTATTATCACACTGCCCGTATAGAATTACTTGCAGGTAATACGGACAATATGTGTCCGGGCATTATATCAATCAAGAATAAATCCAGGATGGATACAAAAAAGAAATCAGCACTGTTACTTGCCTACCGTCAGTTTATGGAAGCCGGTCTTAACAGTGAGCGTAAGGCCCCGCTGGATCAGTTCGTGGATGAGCAGGTGATGGGATTCGGCACTACTGTTGATGAAAAGATCATGGGTATAAAAGGGTTAAAAAAATTGCTTGCCATCCAGAAAAAGCAAAGCCAGGGACTTGATATGAAATGGAAGTTAAAACCATTTTCACATACGATCACCCCTGATGAAAATACAGCTGTGTTCGCGGATGACCTGTATTTAAAAGTCGTGGCCGGAAAAGAAAAACTGCAGATGTACTTGCGTTTTTCTGCGGTGCTGAATTATTCAGGGAACCGGTGGAGAGTGATTCACTGGCACGGTTCAAAACCGGAAAATGTGGAAAGTGAAAAGGATACATTTGGTGTCGAAACCTGGAAAGAGAAGGCGGAAGCACTGGAAAAACTGGTGGCAGAAAGAACGGCGGATCTTCTTGGGAAAAACAGGGAACTTGAAGTGGAGTCCTCCCTGGAACGCGTACGGGCCGTGGCCATGGGGATGAAGCAACCGGCTGATATGCTGGAAGTTTGTGAAGTGATTGCCCGGGAGCTGATCAGTCTGGGTATCGCGACTATCCGGAATATCCAGACGGCGATTATTGATAAAGAGAAAGAAACGTATCAGAATTACGAATATTTCATGGTGGAGCGGGAGAAACGGGTTACAGCCGTTGCCTATAAAGAGCATCCGGTTATCCATGCTTTTGTAAAACGAATGCTGAAAGATCCCGAAGGATTTTTTACCCGGACACTGAAGGGGGAGGAATTGAAGAAATGGATAAAGTACCAGGCCAAAGCAGGACAATTTGTGGATCCGTCTTCAAAGAAAGCAGCTTCCCTTCATTACTATTTTTATTCAATCGGTCCGGGGGCATTGGGCATTTCCACCTATGCGCCTCTTTCCAGAGAGGCGATCAGTTTATTCAAACGTTTCCGGAATGTCTTCCAGCTGGCGTATGCGCGTTTTGTTGATATACAGCAGGCGGTTGTCCAGGCAAGGGAAGCGCAGATAGAGGCAGCGTTGGAAAGAGTCAGAAGCAGGGCCATGGCCATGCATACTTCAGCCGAATTAAGGGAAGTGGCATTGGAACTGAGAAAACAAATGGGAATGCTAGGGCAAAAAGATCTGGAAGTCTGTGCTATTCACTTGTATGATGGGGATCATTCTTTTGAGTCCTGGAGTGCCATGAAAGTTCCTGACTCGGCCAATGAAATTCTGCAGACACAGGCCCGTTTTCCTAAAAAGGGAATTCGGATCGTGGATGAGTTGATGAAAAAATACAACGACGGAGAAAAGGAATATGTTATTGTAAATGCAGGGGCAAAAAGTGTGGAGTGGTTTAGTGTGTTGAAAGAGTATGCCCCCGGATTATATGCTTCCATCATAGAGGCGATTGGAGACATGCCACTGGAAAAACTTAAGTCCAACTGGTCTGTGGCTGATTTTTCCGGAGGTGCTATGGTGATGGTCACTTATGGCGAGCCTGATGCAGCGTCACGTAGCCTTCTGCGAAGATCAGCCAATGTTTTTGAACAGGCCTATATCCGGTTTCTGGATCTGAAAAAAGCCGAAGCCCAGGCGAAGGAAGCGCAAATTGAAGCAGCATTGGAAAAAGTACGAAGCCGGACGATGGCGATGCAGAGCAGTAATGAATTGCAGGAAACAGCCGCCGTTCTCTTTAATGAGTTTAAGAAATTAGGTACAGACAATGTTTACCAGGTAACGATCGGCATTTACAATGAAGAGGAAGGGTTGATCGATTTCAGGGTAACCAGTTGGGCCGGAAGCGGCGAACAGGAAAACCGTTCCTTTCAGCTGGATATGAATGAACCAACTGTATTAAAACCTGCCGTAGACGCGTGGAAAGCCAATGAAAAATCTTCGGTGTTCGATCTGTCCGGAGAAAAATTAGAAGGATGGCTGAACTACAGAAATAAAATGAGCGGCATCGCCGTCAGCAGTGCCGATACAGCCGGAAGAAGAGTGATCACTGTTGCTTATTATTCCAAAGGACATTTGTCCATATCTACGCCTATACCAGTACCGGGAGATACACAACGGATATTGGAACGATTTGCAGCCGTATTTGACAGTACTTATACCCGTTTTCTTGATCTGAAAAAAGCAGAAGCTCAGGCACTTCGGGCAGAGCAGGATTTAATGGCAATTAAAGAAGCCAAACAGAAAGCGGAGGAAGCCCTGGCGGAACTGCAGACCACTCAAAAGCAACTGATCCAGGCTGAAAAAATGGCCAGTCTGGGTGAACTCACCGCCGGCATCGCCCATGAGATACAGAACCCGTTGAACTTCGTGAATAATTTCAGTGAAGTGAGCAAGGAATTATTGGATGAAATGAAGGAAGCCATCGGGAAGGGGGATGCGGAAGAAGCCAAAGAAATAATGAATGATGTGATTCAGAATCTGGATAAGATCAATCACCATGGTAAACGGGCGGATAGTATTGTAAAAGGCATGCTCCAGCACAGCCGCAGCAGCAGCGGGGTGAAAGAGCCCACTGATATCAATGCACTGGCAGATGAATACCTGCGGCTGGCCTATCACGGGCTGAGGGCCAAAGACAAGTCGTTCAATGCTGTTTTAAAAACTGAATTTGATGATACAATTAGTAAAATCAATGTTATTCCGCAAGATATCGGTCGAGTGATCCTGAACCTGATCACCAACGCATTTTATGCTGTAGATGAAAAGAAGAAGCAAGGAGTGGCCGGTTTTGAGCCTGAAGTAACTGTTACCACCCGTAGTATGCAGTCTCCTGCAGGTGAAGCAAGGATTATGATCAGTGTGAAGGATAACGGGAATGGTATTCCACAGCACGTGATCGATAAGATATTCCAGCCCTTCTTCACCACAAAGCCCACCGGCCAGGGAACGGGGCTGGGGTTGAGTCTGAGTTATGATATCGTGAAAGCACATGGGGGAGAGCTAAGCGTGGAGACAAAAGAAAATGAAGGAACGGTGTTCACTATTTATTTACCTGTAATTTAAAACCAGGCAATGAAAAAAAATTTACTGCTACTGCTTGTTATCCTGCTGCTTTCAACCGCTAATGTGTTTTCCCAGCAACCACGGTTTAACAAAATACTGGACGTGGAGAAAAATGGCTTTGGACCGGTGTTTTCCATTACACAGGACCAGAAAGGATTTATCTGGTTTACTTCCATAGTGAAGGGATTGCAACGGTATGACGGGAAAAAGCTTACCGGCTTTACGCATAATAATGATAATCCCAACTCACTTGTGAACAACCTGGCAGTTGCTGTTTCCGTGGATTCGTCAGGTTTTATTTGGGTAGGCACCCTTGGTTTCGGCGTGGACCGCCTTGACCCTGAAACAAGAAAATTCACGCATTTCCGGCATGATCCAAAAGATCCTTCCAGTCTGGGAAGTGATACTGTATTTGCTATTATCACGGATCGTTCAGGAACCACCTGGGTAGGTACCAGCCGGAGCCTGGAAAAGTTTAATCCGGCAACCGGGAAGTTCACCCATTACCTGATTGACGGACTTTTCAATTATGTTCATGTTTCAGACGAGATTCCGATAGTCAATAGCATTTTTGAAGACAGTAACAGTTTTTTATGGGTAGGTTGGGGAGATCCTTTTTTCGGTAAACCGGACGGGCCGGGTGGGTTATCCCGATTTGATAAGACCTCCGGTAAGTTTATACACTATAAGCATGAAGCAGGCAATCCAAACAGCCTGTCGGATAATAGCGTTTTTTGTGTTTTTGAAGACAGTAAAAAAGTGCTTTGGGTCGGTACCAAGGGTAATGGGTTACAGTCACTGGACCGCGCAACCGGTAAATTTACCCGGTATGGTTATTATGATCCATCCCATCCGGAGGGGCTGAGCCGCCCACCCAATAGCGGGAGTCAGTTTGATTACATCAGTTTTGTCCTAGAAGATATAAAGGGAGGATTATGGACCGGTTC
>CALRQQ020000004.1:0-30743 GCA_943370345.1 Chitinophaga pinensis | reverse complement strand
ATCATATTCAAGTCCCTTGGCACTGTGGATAGTGACGATCTTGACACAACGGTCATCACTCTCGATCCGCTGCAGGTACTGGTCTTCGGCAGAAAACTCCCCTTCAATTCCCTTCTTCAGCCAATGTATCAGCTCGACCGGATCATATTGCTTCTCTACCTCGGCCTCGTGCAGCATTTCCATCAACTGAAAAGTATCGGCTAATACCCGGTCTCCATTCACCATCCTTCCCTCTGCTTTGCGCCTGATTGCCTGTATATCGCGCAGGTATTGCCGGAGAAAAACATAAACCCCCTTGTTCTTCCACTCTTCCTGAAAAGAACGGAAATGAACCAATAATTCATCCTGATCTAAGCTTAATAAATCTTCCCATGAAAAGCCACTCAGGGTGGTTACAAGCGCCCGGTTGATATTACCGGTTGTATTATTCGTCACCGCTTCCAATATATACAACAGCTCTTTGGCGACTGGTGATTCAAAAATCTTATGATCACTCACAGTGATGGCGGGTATTCCCTTTTTGGAAAGTTCTTTCTTCAGAATATGCCCATCCGGTTTATTCCGAACCAAAATGCCGATCTGCCCGGGGTTAATTCTGCTAGTTGTGCCATTGGTATCAACACGGAAATCCGGATTATACAGGAGTTGCCGGACCAACCGCACAACACCGGGATAGATATTTCCCTTTTTCGAACATTGTTGAATACGCAAGGGTTCCAATAACCGGTCTTTATATAAAATGCCACCGGTCTTGATCCGGTTAGGCGGTGTGCTGACGGGGTAATATTCCATTTGGTCTGAAAGAAATACATTAAAGCGGGATGGTTGAAACAAATCATTCATCGCGTTAATGTAAGAAGCAGAGGACCGGTGATTATTATTCATCCGGTAAATATGACCTACTTCTCTTGCAGCACGGAAATACGTCTGCAGGTCCGCCTTCCGGAATGCATAGATGGATTGCTTGGGGTCCCCGATATAAAAAAGAATATGCGGGATTTCCTGAACGGGCTGCTGAAACAAAGTGGAAAAGATCTCGTACTGCTGCCGGTCGGTATCCTGAAACTCATCAATAAATACAGCCCGGTAGCGATCTGCTAGAATGGTGGCCAACGGCCGAACTGCACCCGGATTGGCCGGGTCCGGACATACCGCCTTGTATAATTCCGTGATCATATCATCAAAGGTGATCTGGCCCGCTGCTGTTCTGACCGCCCTTAACCGGTTCTCCACCGCGTTGCAGCAGGTAATCGCCAACGCAGAATAAGCCCCGTTGATCGTTACTTTCAATGATGATTGTAACCTCTCAAGTGTAGCAGCACAGGCCAATACATCCTGATCAATATGATCCATAATATATTGGGTCTTGGAATGGTCGGCGGCTATTTTATTATAAATTTTTTCAACATCCCGGCTCTCTAATAATGGGCGTAAATACCTTGCCGCATTCCCTGTTAATTGTGGAGCGTTATTCACCCATATATTGAGTCTTTCCTCTATAAGCAATCTTAAGTCCCCTTGCTGGTTACTCAATTCCTCAACCATCTGTTCTAACCGGTTAACCGCATCAACCTGATCTGCTGGCAGAAAAGTTTGCTTTCCCGATAAATGTCCTTTTACCAGATCGAGCATCTTCTTCCGGGTGTGATTATACTCTATAAACAGCTTTAATACCATTGGCGGTAAGGTCGTGATATGCTCGCGCCAGGCCTGGTTAAAAGCATCTGCTAATAATTCTTCATACTCACCGGGCTCTAAGGTCTGCGCCCTGAATAATTGAAAGGATTCAAAGGAAAATTCACTTAAGACTCTTGCACAAAATCCATGGATTGTAAATATGGCAGCTTTATCAAACTGCACTAAAGCAGTTTGCAGGCGCCGGGCAGCAAGCGGATTATTATTAAACCGTGTAACTAACCCGGCGATCACCGGATCCACTCCTTCGCCCTGTCCCTGTGCGGCACTGAGTGCCTCCCGGATAAATGCCCGCACCCTTAACTCCATTTCTGCAGCGGCATCCCGGGTAAACGTAACCATCAGGATCTTCTCGATGGGAATATCTTTCTCAAGCACTAAACGTAAAGCCATCAGAGCCACAGAGAATGTCTTACCAGTACCTGCACTGGCTTCGATCAGGTTGGCTTCCTGTAACCCGACTTCTACCGGATCAAAACGCTCATGTATAATCGGAGGCATAGTTTTACTTGTTTAATTTAAAAAGGGAAGGGCATTTGTCAAACAAAGGGGTTAGTAAAAAGCGGACATGGTCCTGGAGTGCCGCAACAGCATCGTTGGAAAAAAATCCTGTCCCGGAATCCTCATCTTCGATGACTTTCTCTAAGTAACCGCCATCAGTAAAAACCCGGTGATAATCTCTGTCTTTTGAATTCTCGTATTCGATATATAAATCCTCACGATCAATGCGTAAAGCAGGTGGACCATTCCTGACGGTTTTAAAATAGTAATATCCGAATGACGGGTAAAAAGGAAAAATGGCTTTATTTCCTTCAAGAAAAGCATTTATAATATAATCAAGCTGTGCTTTTGCCGTATCAGCATTGATCTCACCCGGAGCCAATCTGAATGTAGACGGATTGTCATTCACTTTATAGATAAAATAAAACTCCGGTACCGGCATTTCTCCCTGCACAATTGTCACTAAGTACCTTATCCATGGATCCATGATATGCCGGAGTGGGGAGCTTGTGTTGGCCACATAAATATACCGGCTGCCATATAAGGTAATGCTGCCCTCAACGGTTGTACTACCTGATGTATAGCGGAGTTGAACCGATTCCGGAGCATTCTCCGCGATAAGTTCTTCCAGCACTGTTTTGAACGCAGCAATATCCTCACCCAGTTGTTCCACAAGTACATTGCCCATATTCGCCAACGGCAGCTGTCCCGTGCGTTTACCCCGGTTGATAAACTCGTCAATCGTTATATCGGTTCGCAACAACTGATCCTTGATACTCCAGCCCTGCAGGTGATCAATCTCAAATAGCTCCGTCTCAGCGATCCGCTCTTCTTCATCCCGGTAATAGATACCCAACCGGCTATTGAAAAAGTATTTTACCGGATGCTTTATAAAGCTGATCAGTTTGTCCAGGCTTATAACAGATTGATCCGTTGCGTCACTATCCTGTTTCGCTGTACGCGTAAAACTCCATCCGGTAGCCAATGTGTTGCCTACGTAATTTGGTGGTAATCCATTGGCCGGATCAGTATACTTGGTACTGAATACATGCAACGGATGAATGCAGACAGCTGCTTTCTTAAATGCGGCAGCATCTGGTGATTTCAGGGCGATATAATCTAATAATTCATCCACTAAGGCAGAGGGAGGCATGGCCGTACCTTTGAGTACATCACGGGCGATAAAACTGATGTAGAGGCGTTCCTTTGCCGCCAGAATCGTTTCGAGTAAAAGGTGCTTGTCGTTTTCCCGGACACTCCGGTCACCAGGTCGTTGTTCTCTTCCAAGGAGACTGAAACTTAAGGCACTGTCCTGACGGGGAAAACTATCAAAATTCATCCCTAATAAAGCGATCACCCGGAAGGGTACACTGCGCATGGGTACTAATGAACAAAAATTAATTCCCTTTCCGACATAGCGGTTGGCTCGTTTCTCTAAGTCAAGCCGGCTAAAGAAAACCTGTTTGAAGGTGGTATACGCAATGGTACCTCCGTTCATGACTTCATCCATGGCCGTAATGGAAGCTAACAGATTCGCAAAACGCGGGAAGTCCTCGTTCTCTTCATCCTCATCTAAGATCATCTCACTCATGACGTTTCCTAAATAATCAGCCCATCCGGCCACGTTTCTCGGCTGCGCACGTTCACCCAATACAGCCTTCAGCACCTGGATAAAATGATACAACCGGATCCGGTCGGCCATTGCTGCACCTTCCGCGGTATCCAATGGATAAAGCGGGTGACTGCCTTCCGTGTATAAAGGTTCCCCGCTTATACAAAGTCCATACATGATTTTCTCCAACCCATAATCCCAGCTGACCATCCAGGCTTCGGTATCCGCATTACCCGGAACGGGTGCTTCATTCATCGTGCCGAAATAAATACCGGCTTCCCGCACGGCCTGCCTCACAGCTGCTATATCACTGAAGCCAAACCGCCGGCGTATAAACGGAGAATCAAGTAAGGATAATACTTCTTCTGATTTAAACGTATCCGCATTCACAGAAAGGATATCGGTCAACGCTTTGAACAATGAATTTCCGTTTGCCACCGACTCATCGGCAATACTATAGGGCAGTTCTACGGGTGCATTATCAAACACCGCCCTGATAAAGGGAGCATAGGTATCAATATCGTTCACCATGACCAATACATCACGCGCGCCTAAGCCGGGATCTTTACTGAAAACATCAAGCAGGTAATTGTACAATACCTCTACTTCCCGTATCGGGGTGAAACATCCGTTTACTTTGAAAGAACCATCGGATAAAAAATCAGGATTAATAGCAGTCCGGGAATCATTATTCAGATTATGAATAATATCGTACTGTACCTGATTCAACAGCGTAGCAGGTTCATGATCAGTATCCGCTTCTGCTACTTCATACCGGTTTACATATTCATCATTAGTGAGGATCAGGCTGTAGGAGTCGCGTAATACCTTCCCCCAGTTGACCAACAATTCATTGCCTGCTTTTCGGTGTTCCAATAATCCGGGGCGGTTCCGTAAACGGGCAATTTTCCCATTCGACAGATCATCCATCCATAGATCATCCGGACAGGGGTTCAGGAGATAAAATTTCACGTCTATTATACCGGATAAAACACGAAACAGTTCAAGATAATAGGGTGTAACGATCGCCAATCCGAAAAAGCGAAGATTGGGCATGCGTCGTTTAATCAGGGTGACGGCCTCTTCATCGGCTAACTTCGCGAGGAGCCGTTTCGAAATATCAAGCCGGTCGGCATATCCATCTCCTAAACGGATTTTCATTCTTTCCCAGAGATAGCTCTGCCAGGCAGTGGCCTCATCATGAATAGCCGTGCCATCTTTCCATGCTGCCACTTTATCATTCCGGTATACCTGGTACTGATCAAAAAGATCGGCCATCTCCGCGGCCAAGGCTGCTCTCCTGGACTCGCTATCAGTATAATAAGCGGCAATGGCCGGAAAAGTGGTGCAAAAATCGGGTTCATTTAACTCAGCAAAAATTGCCCAGGTCATGCTGTCCTTATCAATCAGGAGTGAATCATCCGGACAGATCCAGTAGTAAAGTAATTGCAGGATATCATTCATCCGGGTAAACTGCAGGTTGGCTGCAATACCTGTTCTGACTGCTAACTCCTGCCGGAGCCAGTTATTGATCCCGTCGGTCGGGGTGACCACCCATTGTTTGTCAAAGACCCCCGGCTTATCGGTTGCCAGGTCGGCTATTAACTCTTTAGACAATAGATCTAAGGATGAACCCAAGCGTAATTGAATCGCCATGTGTATGCTTTTCGGTTAGTGAAGTCTTGTTTTAATGCCTGAAATCCGCTCTACTTGCCGGCTGATACCCGCCGCTAAACCGGCTTCCGTACCCCGGACCATGACGGCATTTTTAGCCCGGGTAATACCGGTGTACAACAGTTCGCGTGTCAGTAAAGGATTGTCCACATTATCCGGTAATACCACTAATACACGATCAAATTCTGAGCCCTGGCTTTTATGGATGGTCATGGCAAACACGGTTTCACAGTCTGTAAGGTGAACCGGGTTGAATGGCCTTGGACTGCCACCCTTTTCTGCGGCATCAAACCAGACATATACTTTATTGGTGGCCGGATCTTTCCGTACAATACCAATATCTCCATTGAACAGGTTGAGTTCGTAATTATTCCGGGTTACAATAACCGGCCGGTTATGATAGAAGCCATTGTCCGGGCGGACTAGTTGGGGAAAGGCAGCATGAAGCAGCTGTTCGATCTTTCGGTTCATAGCGTACAAACCACTGCTGCCTTCCCGTACGGTAACCAACACGCGTAATTTGTTGAATTGCGCTAATGCAGCGGCAATATCCGTTTCCTGCATAAAAGCGGCATACTCTTCCACAAAAGCAGCGAAGGATTTTTCATCCGTATGGTCGGTAAGGCAGACCTTATCCGCCGGACCTGCGGCTAACACATCATTGGCCGCAGCTGAATCGCCACGGATCACAGCTAAACTGAGCTGACCGATCTCTCCTTGCTGATTGAAGCGATGGCTGTACCGGAGTTCGGTGATACAATTGGCAAGAGCAGGTACCGCGGTTGTTGAAAACAGGTCCGGTATCTTTCTTTCTTCTACTGGAATAAAATCATTCATCCAGGTGATATCGGCCTTGGTATAGTGATTAAGTGCCCCCGCTGAAATACAGAGGTCACCTAAAAGGCTGCCCGCTTCTACAGAAGCCAACTGATCCTTATCCCCTAAGAGCAAGAGCCGGGTTTCCGGCTTACAGGCGGCCAGTAGTTTGGCGAACATCGGTACGTCGATCATGGAGGCTTCATCCACGATGACCCAGTCAAACGGCAATGGCTGCTCACCGTTGTGCTTAAAATAAATAGAGTTCCGCTTGTAGCCTAATAGCCGGTGAAGTGTATAGGGTTTCAGGTTACTGATCTCCTTTGTGATGTCATCGGGATAATCTTTAGTACGTTCCCTCAACGACTCTAACATCCGCATCGAGGCTTTACCAGTTGGTGCCGCTAAAGCCACCCGGCAACCGGGTGTGGCAGTATATAGCAGACGCAGCAGTTTGGCCAACGTGGTGGTTTTACCTGTACCCGGGCCACCGGTGATGATACTAAAATCATTCAACAGCGTGTTGATCACCGAAATTAATTGCCAGTCCGGCTTTTGATCCGGTTGCAGATCCTTATCTGGTAACGTGGCAACGAGGCTTTCCACCAGGGGCTTGATGCGTATTAATTCATCCATATACGCCTCGCGCTTTGAACGACTGTTTTCCATCCGCTTCCTTAGTTGCTCCACGATCTGCGTTTCATAAGTAAAATACCGGTGCAGGTATAATTTATCCTTGTACAATATAAATGGGCGAACGATTTCCGGATCCGTCGATACATAGCGGGTGCAAGCCCGAAGACTGTTAACATCCGGCTTTATGTCAAACGGGTGACCGGAATGATAGATACTCCCGTCATCCACCGGAACACAGATATGCCCCTCGGCTAAACGCTTCGACAGGTACCAGGCCCAGGGCTGTAAGGCTTTATCCGGAAAAAAAGAAGCAAACTGTTCATGTACCGTTGCTAAAGTGCTGATCATAGTGCTGGTTTATTCGGTTAATTCGTTTGAATCGGATTTTCTGTTACCGGCTCCTCCTCCGCTTCTTCTGCTAACTTCAATAATTCATCAGAAAGCTGGTTCTTGGTCTTTACACCCATATCCCGGAGTTCGGCGACCCGGCGGATGATATTGCCATTCCCGGAATACAACTGCTTAAAGGCCTTGTCATAGACTTTATGGGCGTCTTCGATTTTCTTCCCAACTTCTTTGAAGTTTTCCATGAAGCCATAAAACTTATCATACAGCGATCCGGCTTTCTCGGCAATATCAATGGCGTTCTTGCTTTGCAGTTCCACTTTCCAGAGATCCGCAATGATCTTGAGTACGGCTAAGAGATTGGTCGGACTCACCATCACAATGCCTTTATCATACGCATACTTCCAGAGTTCCTGATCCGCCTTGAGGGCTTCTAAGAAGGCCGGTTCAATGGGCACAAACATCAGCACATACTCCAACGCCTTTGCATATTTCGGATAGTTCTTGGCACTCAGTCCGTCGATATGGGCGTATACCGAACGGATATGTTCCTCAAGGGCTTTCTTCTGTTCGGCTGGATCCTCTGTATTACAATACCGGTCCCAGGCTACTAATGATACTTTGGAGTCGGCAATAATGATCCGTTCATCGGGGTAAAGAATCATGGCATCGGGTTGCAGGCCGTTTCCTTCACTGTCCTTGATCATATTGCCGGCCTTATCCCGGATAAACTGTTGCAATACAAATTCACGTCCCTTGGTCAGTCCGCTGTTGGTAAGAATTGATTCCAATAGCAGCTCGCCCCAGTTCCCCTGTTTCTTGACATTGGTCTTAAGGGCATTGGTCAGGTTATTCGCTTCCTGGCCCACCTGGTTACTGGTGGCCACTAAGCGCTTGATCTCAGCTTCCAATGTATGCCGCTCTTTACTCTCGGCGATATACACTTCTTCCACTTTCTTCTTGAAATCACCCAATTGCTCGCGCAGGGGATTCAACAATTGCTGCAGGTGTTTATCATTGGTTTCAGTAAAGGCTTTTTCCTTCTGGCCGAGGATCTCAGTCGCCATATTGCGAAACTCCGTCCGGTTCTGCTCCTGCATTTTCAGGATATCTTCTTTTTGTGCAGCCAGGGCCATTTCTGCCTGATCGAGCTGGGCCTTAACCGTGGCTAAGGACTTCTCAGCGGCTAAATACTGTTGCTGCAGTTGCTGGTATCGTCCATCAGTTTCTTTCAATAAGGCTACCACCGATTCGGCCCTTACGGCTTTTTCGGATTGTTCACTGAGTTGGGTCCGCAGACTCTCTTTATCAGAGGCGAGGAGTTCCGCTTCGCGTTGTTTGGCTTCAAACTTTTCACGGAGCAGGGTGATTTCCTTGTTTTTGGCTTGTTGTCCGAGCCAGTAACCGGTAAAAACGCCAAGAAGAAGGGTAAGGACGGGGAGAAGGATTGTAATCATATTTGAATAGACTTTTGAATAAACAAAAGTAACGGGGCTGACCACCGCCTATTTGCGGTCTGAGTTTTATTAATTATTCTGTTTTAAATACAGCCAAAATCTACCAGATAATCCGCTTACCTGGCTGCTCATTTCGTTCATTTAGTAATCATTGTTTATTGGGGATGATCATTGCGTTGTACTTTTTGCCAGGATCCCCTTCCTGTATTTACCAACAGCCCTTTTGTTTTCGCCGATTGAATACAACCTCTCACAACATGCATCCATTCCGGCTGGTTATGACCGCTATTACAAGCCTGCGAACACAAATAGTGATCGTCACATAGATCAGGAAACTGCGCTTTTACCCGATTGTATATTTCGTCAATGGTGTAAGTAGCCGGTGGCAAAAAACCGAACTGAATGTCACGAATCCGGGTTGATAATGTTTTTTCTAACGCTCTCATTGTAGTTTATTTATAAATATTTAGCAGATCAGTTTAGTAGAAATAAAAGATAAATAGAAGACATCAGTTTAACAATGACTATAAACTATTTTTTCTAGTCATTAATACCTAAATCCTCATCAATTTCACCCAAGGCATCCTGCATATAAGTATCAAAATCCGGCAAGGCACCTTTATACGTAACCTATGTTTTAGCTAACAAATCCAGCCCTTCCATTCCCGTTTGCAGTAAAGACAACTTATAAACGAAGAGGTCAAGCTCCCGGATCACCTAACCCGGATATACGTAACGCAGAGCTGCAGACAGACTGTGGCGGATCTGCTCTATCAGCAGCCGTTTACCCGGACTGAAACCCTTGTAAGCCGGATCCGGGGTATTCAGAATTGCCGCTGCGGTCGCGGAGGATTTCCATACTCATGTGTGTTGTTTTTATGATTAATAAATCAGTTGCTTATTTTCTAAATACGCCAAACAGGCTACCGTGTGGTCTTTTGCAAACTGCCGGCTCTCCACTTCCAACGGATTATCCTGATACCCATATCTTGAATTATACTCACTATATTTCCTATATTCCCGGTTATTCCCTTTATTCTGTATGTGGTGACAAACTTCATGCAATACCGTATCCACAAACTCACGGATAGTGGAATGGTTCTTCAAATAAACCACAATCTCCTGCGTTCCCCCATAGTATACACCCGCCCATCTGCTGTGTTTATAATAACGCAAAGTGATATCCGGATAATGCGTGATCTTATTTTCTCTCAGCACTGAACCCGTAAACCACATGATCTCTCTTGCCAGTTTTGCCCAGGGCTGTTTTGTCTTCCACTTGTGGCTCAGTATCCGCTCTTCGCGGCTTTGCTGCCAGAACCAGACCGGCGTGCTGACCGGCCCTGAGACCGGAGGTCTTGGTATCGGCTGGTTTATTAACTCAGGCCTCTGGCGTTCCGGTTCCGGTTTTATGGCGGCTTCCTTTTCCGGCTTTATCACGTCGTCATCCCATAGCCATACAGCAGCTAATAATAACAGGATACCGCCTACTAAATATTCAGGTTGTCCCAATGGGTAAATTATTTATTGGTAAGAATTTTATTCAATATTGTTTCAATCTGCCGGGCATCTTCATTGGTGAATTTCGTGGCATAGATCTGTTGTACACCTTTCCCAATGATCTGAATATCCACCCCGATCATTTTCGTATGAATGCGCATTCCCGTGATCTGCTGAAACGGGATACTTATTTTATCCATATGGGTCCATAAATAATCATAGCCCCTGTTTTTGATCCAGACAAGCATTCCTTCCTTGGTAAACACCAATCGCTCCGGAGCCGTGGGATCTGCCCCACGGGTAAAGGCGGAGGTGAAAACGATGGCGTCCTCCGGAATGTCGGCTTCCGGTTTCAGCAACATAATGGTGCAGAAGATGATTATAAAAATGGCCATCCACATAGGTTGATCAATTTTCGTCAGCAACAAGTAAATGATAGAAAGCACAGCCCCCACCGTTTTTCATGCTGAGGGTATATTGGTTCGTTACGCCTGTGTTGAGGACTTCTTTATTCCGAACATCGCATTTCACTATTTCTGCAGCTATCACTTTAAAGAAAAGTTCAAGCGGACCGCTTTCTATTGATCTTACCGGGTACGCCAATGTAAATCCGTATCCGGTAGCGACCTGGCGGATAAAGTCAGCAAAGACAAACATCACGGAAGGGTCTTCCATTAATAGTTGCACCAAATGAAAACGCCCTCCTGGGTATTGCCGGAAAAACTGTTCTTCACTTTGTAAAAAGGCGCACGCTCGTTCCTGTAAGACCGCGGGTAATACCGGGGCGTTGGCCTTTGCGACTTTGGTACCACTAACAGGAGCCTCTTCTTCCTGTCCTAACCACCAGGAATAGGGTTTACTAATGGCGCATTTCGGACATTGTACTTCAGCAAACTTCTCTTTGCATTCAGGACATACTCCTTGGTGATCGAACACATTCAGGATGGCACCACAGCCACAGGTCCAGTAAGGAATATGGGGGGCGGGGGTCCATTGGCATAATTGGCAAAGGTGTTGGTTCATATATTGTATCGACGAATTATTAGTACCGGAATGCATATAGTTTAAGCACCTGATGAAAAGGATGTCGTAATCCAAGTGCCCGGGTTTCGCAGAGAAACTCTTTGACTTCCCTTTTTACAATCGTTGCAGAAATATACTTGAACAGTGATGGGAAAAGACTGTCAAGCTGGTACGTATCTTCATTTTCCCGTTCGAAGCCGATCACTACCACCCATTTTTCAAACTTGTTCTCCTGATCATACAGATCGTGAAAACGGCAAAGTTTAGCCACATCAATAAATGTGGAGTACGATTCCGGGAAAGGTTCAAAACATTTCTTGAACCAGGTGTCTTCTGTATCCCCGTTATCCCTTACCGGACGCGCAATTTTAAATTCGAGGATTTTCCCTGGAAGCACGAGGTCTGGTGTCGCAGCCCGGCCGGTAATTCCTTTATACTGTTCTAAACCCAATGCTTTTTTTTGTGATCTGTCCGGACGGGCTACAAAATCCGGAAATTGTGAGCCGGTTTTCTCCATGACCAGGTCCACAATCCTGTCCTCTCCGTATGGTCCGATCCCGGGCTTGAACGGTTCGTTTGCCGGAACGTACTGGTTAATCTCAGCGGCCGCATCTGCAAATGCTGCAAGAAATGATCTCATTGTTGATAATTTAATTGTTTAATGATTTTGTTAACATTTGTACATTTTTCATAAGACTCTTCTCTGACATAAAAAGGAAGAATTGTTTCTGTCAGTAGGTCAATCCGCCCTCTGTTCAGCTTAAAGGTGGTATCCCAATTCACATTCTCTACAGTCGCGTTGACCAAAAGCGAAACTTCAGTAGCCCCTGTTTCAGAAAGTATACGGAACCCATCCACGATTGCATCATAAATGGTTCCTTTACTGGACTGATAGAAGTCCCTGAAGTCGTCAAACGGTTTATTGATAGTCAGTGAAAGTTCGGTGGAGGTGTGGGTGTTTTCTTGCATATTATAAATATTAACTGTTTTCAAATCTTTCCGTCTTTATCTCCATTTTCAATCTGCCTGAAGGATCCACATAAAAATTTTCCCTTGAAATCCGGAATATTTTGTGTTTGATTTTATGCTGATTTTTTTCTTGTATATAAACCAATTCATCGTTTTCACCAATCATGTGTTCACTAAAAATTGAGCAGTATACCGTATAGCCTTCTTTTGTCAAGTCTGTTTCGACTGTCTGCAGCATATCAGTTATGATATCCAATTTATCCGGTAACTGATATTCAATTGGTTCATGGAGCATCACCCTGATTGGTTGTTGGGCCTTACCCTCTTGATCAGTCACAAAAACAAGAATGCCTGGTTCTGTAAAACCGGCCAACAGTGAAGCCTGTTCAAACGCTTCAATCTCCTGGTTTACGAGTGTATCGATTTCGTTATTCATTTTCATTATATTACTAAAGACTGGTTTGGTGTAAAATATAAGCCGTAAGCGAAAAAAATTTTTAGCCCCGCCCGTGGAAACAGCCAGGGCCCTAAATCAAACACTAAACACTATGATTATGAACATTTTAATTATTAAGGTTTTTAAACCGTTCAATTGAATGTAAAGGACCGACGCATTTACATCACGCTTAATAATAAAGAGGATAGTATGCAGGAATCTAAGGAGGCATCTGTTAAAAAAAACTAAAAGGGGTCTGGATTTACTGGTAATTACTTAGACAGGGAAATAAATTAATTATTGCCGATTTCATATATTTAAAAAAATATATTTTATGTCATTGGTTGACAACTGGAATTTGTTATGCAATACGGTAAATACTGATAGAAGATCTGGTGAGCAGGCTTTTCGAGGGCTATATGAAGAATTATGGGATTCATTAATTAAAATGGCTAAGAGAGAAATGAAAGAAACTGGCATAAACAAGAACTGCGGAAAAGATGCTGATGACTTTGTACATGAAACATTTACCAATGTTTTCCGGCACATTAAAAGAAATCAGGGCCCAATAATGGATGAGGATTGGAGGGTGGCTGCTTATTTCCGCGAATCACTACATAATCTGATAATTAAGCCAGTCAATAGTTACAGACTAATGAATTATGATCCGGCAGATTTAGAACAGAGATTAGAAAAAGCCCACTGGATGGCAATAAACTCTAAAGGATATGAAATCAGGGATTTGCTTCATCGTTTTAAACGACTTTATGAGTTCTGTTATTTTCTTATATTAAGAAAAAACACACATGGCAGCCGGGAAGGAAACAGAAATATTACATACGAGGAATTAAAAGAATTATACCCGGATGATTATAATTCTATTGAAGTAGGCGCGTTAACAGTCAGATACCAGAACTGCAAAGAAAAACTGAGCATTTTTTTGAACAAAAACAATTAAACAATGCTATTACTATTAGCGTTTAAACCAGAGCATCCAGGGGATGGAACTAACCTGAATAACCCTTATTATGAGTTTTTCTTTTCTGCATTAAACACAAATGCCGAAAGAACTCATTTTTTAGAAAATTTTAAAGATTACACTATAATAGAGGGGATAAATATGCTTATACAAAGTTTTATCTATTATCCCTTTTATGATCCGGAAATAATCAGGTATACGAAAACCCCCGGTGATATCAGAAAGATTACCAAATGGCAAAAAAATTTTTACCTCAATATCTATAATGAGTTTAAGGACAATCAAACATCCTTTACAGATTATTCTGCGTTACTGCAGAATAAATCCTTTGCATTTCTGAATGATCTGGAAACTGAAGAAGGATTCCGTCAAACAATGATATATTATAATTCAAAAACCGGTCAAACTACACAAAAGGAAGATTTTAAAGCCGGTTTTGACTATTTGCTCACGCAAACATTTGATAAAATCGATTAAAAAATATTTTTACCCCTCCCTTAGATTAGAGGCCCCGGATCGCTTTATTATAGTAGTACGGTATTTTCTGAATTCTTTATGAATAATAGAAAACACGTACCAGGCTGAACGCCTTTCAGTTACTAAAAAAATACTACTAAAATGAAGACCCTTGTTGTGCATCCTGACGACCGCAGTACAGACTTTCTGCGTCCTGTTTATTCCGGTTTGAAAAACCATACCCTCATTACCGGCAATACCGATCAGCTTTCATTGCGGCAACTTATCGCAGCGCATGACCGCGTGATTCTCTTAGGACATGGTACAGAAAACGGGCTGCTGGCTGTGGGACAGTTCATTTGCCACGGATCACATATTATCGATGACAGCATGGCGCCCCTGCTGCGTGAAAAGAAAGACCTCGTCTGTATCTGGTGTCATGCGGATCTCTATGTAAAACGGCACCAACTGAATACCGGTTTTCACACAGGCATGTTCATTTCAGAAATGATCGAAGCCCTGTACTACCTGCCGGAAGAAGAACTTGACTACGTTACCGATGCCCATGTGGAATCCTCCAACAGGCTTTTCTCCGGACTATTCGGTCAGTATATTGAAGACGACTCCGGGGAGCGGCTTACTAAAACCACATCAGGCTACAATCTCTGTGATAACCCCGTGGTGCGATATAATAAAGCACGGCTCTTTTCCGTTGGTTCATAAAAACCGTGAAATTCCGGATACTGACCATACTGTTTCCCCTGTGTTGCCTGGCAATGACCGGCCTGACACAACCTGCCGACTCCTGCAACTGTACATTGAATGAGCAATACCGGAAAAAAGCAATCGGGATCATCCGCAAATATGAACAGCTTTCTGAAAAAGCCCTGATCAATAGTGAAGACCGGAAATACAAACGTGCGAAATACCATAAGAAATGCGGCGGCCCCTATGCTTACTATTTCAGGGAAAAATTGAAAGATATGACGGCCTTACTCAAGCCGGTATTAAAAATAGAAGAAGTGTACTTTGTTTATGAAGACGAGCTGCCGGAAGTGAACATAACGCGCTACCGCTTAGAGATTAAACTGCCTGACAAAAAGACCTGTACCATAACCTGGATACAGCCTGAAGAATGATCATCCCGCTTTCTTTCCTGGCGACTCTCCTTCTCTTAACGAAAACAAGCGGGTATAGTTCAGTTCCTCCGGTCGCTTATAAAAAAACAAACCCTCGGGAGAAATCACCAGCTCCGGCAGGTAATGATCCAATATGGACGGTTCGCCTTCTTTCTCATACTGGATCAGCTGCCGGACCAGTCCCCGATACGTACGGGTGGAACCCATGATAAAATGGATCTTCTGTGCAGGACCATTACGTAACAACTCCAAAAAGTATAACCCGGTTTGTTTATTCCGTGTAACGACTAAGTCAATCAGGTCATCCACTAAAATGAGTAAAGGTTTAAGGTATGCTGCCCCGGGTAAGGCTTTGGTCTTTTGCATTTTCTTCCGTCGCTGATATTCTCTCCACAATTGAGTCATGAACTGAACGCGGTTGGCAGAAATGCCTTCACCGGATTCACGTAGCAAGATAGCCTGGGTAAGTTTTTTCCACTGTTGCGACTGATTAGCCAGAAGGGCTTGTTCCGGCACACAAAGCGCTACTGAAATAAAGCCGGCCTTTAGTTTCACCAATAGCTGATCTAAGAGATCCTGATAGAATTCCACTAACTGTTCCGGTTCACTCCAGGAAACGAAAAGATGAGGTAACTCCTCTATGATCACGACCGCAGGATCGTTATTACTTTTCTTTCCTATGGTGAGGGTAGTGTTCACAGGCTAAAGGAACGACAAAATAAAAAACCGGTGGCAGAATTAACCTGACTTGTTCCTTTTAAACTGACAGGTCTGGTAAAAACAGCTTCATCTGTTATATTCTACGACCAGAAGCCGGAGCCGTTTAGCCTTAGCCAGTTTGATCATGCTGGCTGTACCACGACTCTTCCCGTCCCAGAACACCACGCAGGCGTTGGCCGTATTGGCCATATCGCGGTTACGCTGCGGACCGGCACTGCGGCCCCGGCTCCAGTCGGCCGGGAATTCCAGTACCTTATATCCCCGTTCATGGGCATATTGTACACCGAGCAGATCTGCTCCTTTGGCCATACCGGAAACAATTTCCACCCCGGGTTCCGGGTCAACGGCAGATTCTGTGGCAATGAAATCATCTACCGTTGTTTTCAGGGTATCATAATCAGAAAATCCGCGGGAACCGGCGATGATGATGCGTAACATATGATAGTGAAGTTGTTTGCAAATATCTTTTGTTGTCTTGTAATTGGATTACAACACTGGCAGCTAGTTTTGAAAAAAAGGATATGAATTACCGGTTCTTCTGCATCAGCTACGCAATCGCATTTATATGCCTGACCCTGTTCCCGAATATCATTCTGCAGCCGGGCGGCATCGGGTCCAACCCGCTAACGTTGGGGCAGGTGGCATTGGGTTATCTTTTTTTCGGTGGGATCTGGTTTGTTTACCGTAACCGGCATATTCAGCCCTTTGACACCCTCTGGAGATATATTCTTATGCTGCTGATCGTCCTGTTCGGTACCTTAGTATGGGGCTATATAAAAGAAAAATACAGTAACAGAAAAAAATGATCCGGCACGTATACAGCATAAAGGGTAAAGGACCCCGCAACTATATGCAGGATGCGGGCAAACGGCGCTTCCTTACAAAACAGCAAGCCGTCTGGTATATCGTCTGTGATGGAATGGGCGGACAGCCCGGTGGCGCCGAAGCTGCAACCATCTGTTCGGCCACATTAGACCGGTTCCTGTATGATACAATCCGGTCGGGAACAAGTCTTACCGCTACCACGCTTATCCAACGCGGTATGATAGAAATTGCGGAACAGCTGCAGCTTCATATATTGGATAATATGGCGCACCTCATGATGGGCACCACGATCTGTGGCTTATTTCAGTATAAAGACGAACTCATCGCTTTCTGGACCGGCGACTCCCGCATCTTTCAGTTCCGGAATAATCGTTGTGTCTGGCGTAGCCTTCCGCATACTCCGGTATTTGACGACTACCGGGACGGAAAGATCAGCTTAGCGACAGCCGAAAAAAGAAAGACGAATATTCTGACCAGGCATATTGAAGGATCAAGCTGCTTTCCCTTTATTGAAATACAAAAACTGAAAGCGAAAAAAGCAGACAGATTTCTGCTTTGTACGGACGGGGTGTGGAACGCTATACCGGTAAATCAGCTGGCCGGCTTTTTAGCAGAAGGCAAGACCAAAAAGGAAGAGGAACTCAGGGAAATGCTCATTGAAAAGGCGGAAGATAACTTTTTCTTATATCAGCTGGTCAGGGAGTAAAACCCTTTCGTAGTTCGTCTATCAGGTAATTGATTAAATCAGCCCTGCTGACTATATCCGTTGCCACGCTATATGCTGTTGTACAAACCTTCCCTCTTTTGTTCAGGGTTAGCTTTTTAAGCCCCGTGATATCAAAACTATATGAAAGAAATGTTTTTCCATCTGGCTTGTTTATACTGAGCCGGCAGGGGGTGCCATTAATCCGATATACCGGAAATTGGGTGTATTCTTTTACCAGTATTCCATGTTGAGTAAGTAAATCCCGGAAATACTTTTCATAGTTTGCTTTGCCACCCTGATTAATTGTGGTTGTATCATAGTCAGTGGCAGCAGACATGAATATCTTGAACACATCACCCTGAACCTGTATTCCGATACTCAGCTTGTCGGCAAAGACCTTGTTCCCGTTTTTCTTAATGAGCTGAAGTTCAAAACCGCAATCCCTGATCCCTCCAACGGGAAAACTGGTGATCCGGATATCCATCAGCGGCGATGGGTTCTTAGAAGAGCCAGAACTGACATCAATCGCTACCTTATGTTTTTTCTGCTGATTAGTGACAAGGGCTGCCAATACGCGGAAATATTCAGCGGCACCATACTTCTCCGGATTGAACTGGTCAAACTGCGAAAGCAATTCAGTTTTCCACTTTTCAGCCTGGTTGAATAAAAAGTCGAGATAACTGTTACCAATCGATGCCGCTACCGGAAAAACCTGCTTTTCGGCTGCCAATAACTGATCCCGGATAGCTTCTTTATTACTAAACACAGAAATCAGCTCATTGTACGTGATCATTGTCCACGGATTCTTTCTCAGTGGTGCTGCAGTCCAAGAGCGCCAGTTGTTTCGTTGTACCGGTAAGTGGAGATTTGATAATTTGATTTTTTGTAAATCAGCTTGAGTAATATAAGTAGGAAGCAGAAACAGGAAGTGACAGCTATAGTTATGCTTACTGATGTTGATATATTCTTTATGGACCGGATGATCGGCTATACAGATCCCGGTAAAGCTAGATCCTTTATCAATAAAAACCTGGCTGAATCTTTTTTTTGCCTCCGGACGGATATAATAATACTCTGTTTGTGACAACTGGTTATCCCCGGGTTCGGTGAATAACTCTTTCAGTTCTTCCCGGATAAAAGGCTTCCATTTTTCGGTAAAATCGTCAGTTGAAATTGTTTTACTGCTTTCAGCGGCTTTGACCTTATTCTCGATAATTAAGGCCTTGTAAGTATCCTTTTCATCCCTGTAGCAAAGAACAAGGTCTAATTGCTCCACTTCCGTCTCGGCAAATAAAAAAGTAATATTTTTTTGATGTGCATATTCACATATCACCTTTTGGGCATAGTCCGGATTGGTATTGAACAGCCATTTCAGGCACTCTGAGTGAAAGCGTTCCAAATTGTGATTAGCCACCGAGGCAAAGAAATTGGTTTCCATTGCTGCAATTTAATTCTTCATTATTCAAAACCCAAAACGCTTACCGGCGATCCGGCCCCGGCTGTTGTGAAAGAATCCAGCCAGCTGTTCATAGTTGGTTTCCTCCCCTGAAAACGGGTAGATCAGCGGCAGTGCCAAATGGGCTTTCCGTTCTAACCCGGTTACCACATCCTCTTCACTTAAACGGAGCATTCCTTTTTTGGCTAATTCTTCATTTAACCGCTCAAGATCGATATCGATAAAGAAACTGAACTGACAGACGGGACGGCCTATCCCCCCTTTGCTGCTGAAATGGATTATGTAAATGGTCTTGTTCGCATAGTTTTCCACCGGCGACACTTCAATATTCACCGGGAATGCTTCGGTGAGCGGAATTAAGGTCTCAAAGATTTCTTTGTAGTGCATAAGCGTTATTGAGTGTACAAATTTGCAGCAGCCGCTTGTAATGGGCTTACAACCGGCATTGCTACTTTGGCAGCAAATTATAAAACATGGTGAACTTTCAGCAAAGCCCGAACCCGGTCATCGATGCCATCGAAGTCGTTTTCAAAATGCTGGAAAACAGCGGCATGAAGCCGGAAGTAGTAGAAGGGGTAAAGCACGAACTCGATCAGCTGAGCGCGTTTTTCAAATGCAATGAACAACAGGCTGCCCTGTTAGCCGTTTTATTCGGACTGCATTTTGAAGATACAGAAACCTCAGTCGGGGAAATGATTGATCACCTTGACCTGCGTCGTTCAGCAGCCGTTTATATCCACCAGTTACTCCGGCCATTCACCGAAAAGAAATGGTTCAGACCCAAGCAGGATACCCGTATTCACCCGCTGACTGGTTATGTGCTGAATAACCGCATCCTGCTGGTCATTTCGGCCAACAACTGGAAGGCCATTGAAGAAAAACCGGTGACCAACTCGCTTCAGTTGCTCAACCGCTTCAATCAAAAGATCCGTGACCGGCGGGACCGCCTGCTCAGTTTCGATGAATTGGTAAAAGAAACAGAAGCAATGGTCAAAAAATGGGCGGATATTGATCTTCCCTCTTTCATTCTTGATCTCCGGCTCGATCCGGTAGAGACTACATATTTCATGTATATGTGTACGCGTCATTTCTTAGGCGATGATGATTTCGGAATCGATAGTCTCTTGTCTGACCTTTCCCCTGCTCCGGAAGACCAGTACCGGTTTCGCATCATGATGCAGGCCAGTGAGGGAACCTTATTCGAACAAGGCCTTGTCGAATGGATCAGGTCCGAAGGCCCTTTCGCCTCCCGCGAACTGCAACTGACACAATATGCCATCAGCGCCTTTATCGAACCGATTGGTACGAAGATCCGCAAACCCAGGGCAGAAAGGCTGACATTAATTAACCCGGTGTCAATCCGGGAACAATCCTTATTCTATAATAAACAGGAGGAGGGGTTGGTGAAACGAGTGAGTAACCTGCTGGATGACGAGCAATATGTTTCCTTTGTCGGACGGATGGAAGAAAAGGGAATGATTCCCGGCATCACGATTCTGCTTCATGGCGGACCCGGCACCGGAAAAACAGAAACGGTGATGCAATGGGCCAAGTTGTCGGGGAGATCGGTTATGATGGCTGATGCCAGTCAGCTCCGGTCAAAATGGGTGGGTGACAGTGAAAAGAATTTACGGCAGTTGTTCAACGACTACCGGGATGCCTGTGAGAAAGAAGCCCGGATTCCGGTATTGCTGTTCAACGAAGCCGATTCCTTCTTAGGGAAAAGACGGACCGTGACCTCCGGAGTGGATCAGATGGAGAACACCATGCAGAATATCTTGTTAGAGGAGTTAGAGAAATTTGAAGGCATATTTGTAGCTACTACAAACCTTACCGGCAACTTCGACAGTGCACTTGACCGGCGTTTTCTCTTTAAAGTACAGTTGACTGTTCCCGATAAAGAGACCCGGCATCAGATCCTCTTATCACGGTTTCCCGAACTGCAGGCGGAAGTACTTTTGCATTTTGCGGAAAAATGGCAACTGACCGGGGGGCAGCTGTTCAATATCCGTAAGAAAATTGAGATTGATTGCTTGCTGAATCCGGCACTTATACCTGATATCGCTTTTCTGGAGCGCCTGGCAGCAGAAGAAGTGTCGATTGATAAAGGCAACCGGAATGGCTGGAATACCGTCGGGTTCCTGATCCAGTCCTGAATCAATCTGATGATTTAGAAGAGCGTGGATATAAATCGGCAACGGACAATGCGGCATCCCGGATCTTGTCCGCCAGCCATAAAGGCTTGATCACTTTAACCTGAGCACCAAAGCCTTTAATAAGTGTTTCTAATTCAGGACTGGGATAGACTTCGATTTCTATGTGCAGTTTCTTACCCCCATCCGACAAGGTTGATCGCTGACTATGGTGAATCGGATTGAGGAGTACCATCTCAATATAGTCACTGAATATCAGTTCCACTTTCTCCGGTGGACGGTCATACCAGTGCCACACACCAATACTGTATTTAAAATAATCCTGCGGATTAAATCCGGGATCTGAATAATACGGTGTGGCTACCTCCTTCAGGTCCTGAATGCCGTTGAGCGAAAATAACAGAGTTTTGTTTTCATGTGTAGCACTATGATCATACGCCACCAGGTACCATCGGTCGAGGTATTGTTTCAGCAGGTAAGGAGAAATGATCTTTGTTTTAGGTTGTTCATAGCGGATACTTTTATACGTCATCTCTATCGCCCGCTCCTCAATAATGGCATTCAGCAACGGGGTGATCCATTTTGCCCCGCTATTGGCCTGACCCGAACCAAAAGCGATTGCCTGCTGTGCAATTTTTGTTAATGAGCCGGAAGCGGTTTCAGCAACCACCTTCTTTACCGCTTTAGAAAACTTCTCCTGCAGGGGGGTGCCGCTGAATACATTGAACACGTTAGTGGCAATGGTAAACAGTTTCTTCTCTTCATCAGTAATAAAATCCTCAAACACCCGGTAGCCGGGCTTTGTATAGTGATATCCTTTTGAGGAGGAAAAGCGGATCTTTACCTCTTCATCGGCAGACAGTTCATTAAGCGCTTTGATATTCTTACTCAGCATATCCTCCCCGATCTCTTCCCCGCCACGGGCGATCACCCGGTCGTTGACCATATTCACAAAAGCCTGCCGGCTCCCGATCATTCGTCCGCTATGCAGCAGGTAATCCATTACCCGGAGGCGGTAATCATTGAAGTTCATTTGGAGGATTTCCAATAAAAATAGGGATTATTAGAAAAAAAGGCGCTGATAAAAATGGTTGTAACCAGTGTACAAGCAGGTCATTTACATTGTGGGGAACAAACCCGTAAGCTATGAAAAGCATAATCCGAAAGTCTGCATACCTTTTTATCATTATTACAGCACTACTTATCACCTGTACTCCTGTTCGTCATACTAAAAAAGAAAAATCAGACAAGTTAGTTGAAAAAGCGGTCCGGAAAACTATGCGCCAGCTTAAAAGAAAGGGGCTGATCGTGAAGATGCATCAGAGAGTTTTAACAAAAAATAAGTATCCCTGAATTTTGATTTCATAGAATAGAAATTTAATTTAGCAGTCACATCAGGAATCCCTTGAATGGGTGCCAACCGAGAGAACGACCTCCACGGTGGTAAAACGATGAGGACGGAAACGTCAAAATAAAAGAGCCCTCTCTTTTTTCCTGCTGTGGTAATCTTTAAAACCACAATTATGCGGGACTTCTTCTACAGAAAATCAAAATCGCCCCTCACAAAATGTCACAAGGCATTCCGGGAATTTCATCTATCACTCAAAAGGGAAGAGTGCATCACTCCCTATGGTCCAAGGCTGCGTATAAGAGGCTATCAGTTTGCCTGTAAAGTCCGTTATAAATTCAAAGGACATCAGATTGAATGCACAGGCACTTTTGCTGTTAACTATATAAAGTTGACGGTCGTTTCGCCGAAACACGGTATCACTGTCTACAGCCGCGAACTGCCTATTTACCAGGACCTCAGAGGCAGACAATATGCAGAAGTCGATACAAGAAAGATCACCGAACAGGGAGATCTGGAATTGTTCCGCACTATAACAGATCTCAATGATCAGCTGAACGATATTCTCTCTTATACACTCATCTACATTTAAATACACCCCATGGAAAAAGGAAGTCTGGTGCTCTGCATCAATGATTATTTCCCGGAAGGCACAAGCCTGATGTTCGGTGCATTACCGGTAAAATTGAAAACGTATACGGTCAGAAGGGTTATTTCGAATCTGAAAGTCCGTAACGGTGAAGACGGAATCGCCTTAGATGGTATTTATGGAAATATCGGTGGGGTCAGAAGCTACAGCGGTAAAATCGTATACGAAGAATACCATTTCAGAAAAAACAGGTTTATAGAACTGTTGCCTCCGATGAATAAAAACAAAACAGCCCCGCCAGTATTAATCACTAAAAAATAAAAACAACAAATATGAACAACAACAATTTCAGCTTTACCAGCGAATCTGTCTCCGAAGGTCATCCCGATAAAGTAGCCGATCAGATCTCCGATGCAATCCTTGACGCCTATCTCGCAAAAGACCCCGATGCCAAAGTGGCCTGCGAATGCCTGATCACTACCGGGCAACTGATCATTGCCGGTGAAATAACCTCTGCTGCTACCGTTGAACCAATCAGCATAGCACAGGAAGTGATCCGGAATATCGGCTATACCGACCCTTCTTTCGGGTTTGATTATGCAAGGGCTAGCTACCTCAACCTGCTCCATCAGCAAAGCCCCGAGATCAACCAAAGCGTAAGCGATGGCGGAGCCGGCGACCAGGGACTCATGTTCGGCTATGCCTGCAATGAAACAAAGGAACTCATGCCCCTGCCCATACTCCTTTCACACCAATTGATGGAACGACAGGCCCGGCTGCGGAAAAATGGTACGATCCCCTGGCTGCTGCCGGATGCCAAGTCACAGGTGACCATCCGCTACGAAAACGACCGTCCGGTTAAAGTGGAGCGGATCGTGCTTTCCACACAACACAAAGCCAATGTGTCGCAGGCAACGATCCGGGAAGAAGTGATCAGGCAGCTGATCATTCCTGTACTGAATGAGCATTTTCCTTCCGCACTGCCCGATTGTCTGATCAACCCCTCCGGTAGTTTCACCATCGGCGGACCGCATGGCGATACCGGACTGACCGGCCGAAAGATAATTGTGGATACCTATGGCGGCAGTTGTCCGCATGGTGGTGGCGCTTTCTCGGGAAAAGATCCGAGCAAAGTGGATCGCTCCGCCGCCTATATGGCCCGCTATGTGGCAAAGAACCTGGTGGCTGCTGATCTCGCAGAGAAATGTACCGTGCAGTTATCCTACGCCATTGGAGTAGCCAAGCCAACCTCGGTATATGTAAATACACATGGCACCGGACGCCGCACTGATGATGAACTGATCAGCTGGGTAAACGAACATTTTGACCTTACCCCGAACGGAATCATCCAGACCCTGCAACTGAAAAGGCCCATCTACCAGCCCACCGCTGCGTATGGACATTTTGGTAAACCGGGCCTGCCCTGGGAACAGATCATTCACCTTAAATAATAAACTATGGAAAAGAAAGCACCTTACGAAAGACGATTTGGTAGAAAGTCACAAGTAGAAGCGGAGCTTAAAGAAACATTTCGTCGAGCAGGACTTACTATTATTGAAAAATCAGATGAATCCGTAAAACCTGCTAAAACGGATATCTCCATTCAGGTGACTTTTTTCCGGAGAAATCCGTTTAAGAAGTAGATAAATGAAAATCCTGTTCGTCTTCATTTACCGGCTTTGAGCAGTCTATTGCCAGAGCCGGTAAAATTCTTTATTTACTCCACATCGAATACCCAAACAGCATAAAATCATCTCCCTTAAACCGGACCCTCATGATATCTGCCGATTCGTGTGCTTTCATTTGTTTAAACACTTTTACAATAAGGACTTCGTTGGGCGTAGTGCCAAACTAATCAAGAACAGGAAGAAGGACTTTTTATAATTCGTAGCCTTTGGTGAAGGAAATTCGTTTCGGAGGGCATGTCTAGTTTTTCATCCACATTCGCCTTCCACTTGATACAATCATGTCACCCCTTCAGGGTTCTCATCCCCTTTCACCGATCCTTTTGCTCTAATCATTCCACCCCTTCGGGGTTTTCAATCCACAGCACTGCCTCTCATGCTATTATGATTCCTGCTCTTTAGAGTTTCCCTCCCGACTCCTTTCTCCTATCTCCCTACTCTCTCTCCCCCTCCCAACCCCTAAGCACAAATACGTATTTTAGAAAACAACCCCCCAGTCAGCGCCGCCTGCCTGCCAGATCACTCTTTATTACATTAAACAATTCTTACTTTAGTAAGTGCGTCATATTCTTTCAATCACATTCAACTCCGTTACGAGTGCCAGCCCCCGGCTGTTTGGTTAAGACTACTGCAGCTCCACTAAATAGAAAAAAACTTCCGACAAATGCCGGTAACCGGGCTGTGCCAGGTCAGATGACCGCCGAATACTTGTAAATTAAAAAACAACCATATGAAAAAGTACCTGAATAAAAAGACAATACTGATACTGGCCGCGATCCCGGTACTGGTACTGCTGTTCTTTGTGCTGCGCCATTTTTTGCCGGCAAACAACGGCTCCTTTACGTTTGATTATATCCCCGTCCAGTTCAAAGAAGACGGTAAGATCAGTCTGATGGACATGGAGGGTAAGATCGTGCTGGCCGATGAGTTTGCACCGAAATCAGAGATCCTTTGTACCAATGGCATCATTACCGAATATGTGGAGAGCGACCCCGACTTTGTCCGCTACTTTAAAATGAACGGAAACAAACTCGAAGAAGTCTCCAAACGGAAATATAAGATCGGTACACCCTTTCATGAGGGATACGCCCTCGTGCGGGACGAAGAGGGGATACTGAACCTGATCGATAAGAAAGGAAATGAAACCAGCCTGCAGACCGTTGAAGGAATGGAAGTCGTTCGCGTATCCATGATCTCCGATGGACTGCTCCGGGCAAAGATCAATACCGGGGAGTGGGGCTACCTGAACCCCTCCGGTACCTGGAAAATCAAACCGGCCTATAAAATGGCGGAAAGTTTTGTGGACGGCTATGCACGGGTGCTCGATGCAAACGGCAACATGCTCGTGATCGGTAAGAACGGCAAAGAGATCATGAAAGGCAAAGAGTCCTTCTCCTATCAGCCCGTGTCCGAAGGACTGATCGGCTATAGTGAGGAAGCAGAAACAAAGGTCCGCTACTATGGATTCCTGAACACCAGCCATGAAAAAGTGATCAAAGACAGTAAGTACACCTCCGTTGTTCCCTTCTTCGCCGGCTACTCGGTGGTGGAATCCGAAGACGGGATGTACGGGGTGATTGATAAAAAAGGGGAGATCTATGGTGAACTGCGGACAAAATTCAAGGACAACCCGGTTATTCTGAAAAGTGGGTTTGCCGTGGTGGACAATGAGAAACTGAAACTGTTCGATAACAAAGGCGTACTGGCAAAAACCTTAGAGGATTATGATAAAATTATCCCGGTGAATAATGAACTGCTGATCGCCAAACTGACCGGAAAAGATAAATACGATATGATCACCGCTAAGGGTAAAGTGCTTTCAAAAGAATCATTCCTCCTCACCAGCGACCTGGGAAAGTTCAGTAACCGGAACGAGCTGCTGGAGAGCCTGAAGAACTTCTCCATAGAATCCGCCTGGCTGAATTTCAGCGCCATTTACAATTCTGCCTTCCGCGATCTGGGAGTAGAAGGGGTGTATGGACTGAAAGCCAACAGCAATGTAAAACAAGTGATGCAGGTATTTGAAAAATTACAAAGTACCGATACCAAAGGTGGTGGAAATAAAACGGTGGACACAGAAGATAACTACCGTTACTATTTCAAAATGGAAAAGAAAGAAGCAAAAGAAGAAGCGGCAAAGGCCGGCACGATCGTGCCATCTGATAGTACCGCGTTTGACGCCCCCCAGGGACAGCCTGCCGTAAAAGATCCCTATCCCGGCATAGAAAGCTATGTTGATTATATTGAATCCAAAGAATTTTACAGCTCCCCTATGCGCTTCAGCGCAAAAGCAGTATTTACAGATATCCTGAAAACTTCAAAGTTTGAGTTCGTGGAAGACCCGTTTGACAGAACCATGAATTACCAGCTTACGGGTTATGAACTGAATACAACGGCAAGACTGACCACATTACGGATCGATTATAGTTACGGATCCGCCAGCGCCTCTGTCTTTGATAAAAAAATGGAAGAAAAACTCCTGGCTGCCGGATGGAAAAAAGCCGGAGAAGGAGAATTCACCAATCAGCGAAATGCATACAAACTCCGCCTGGGCTATGGCCATCTGGAAATTATCTATGCCGAAGGCCTGGCTAATAATGAATACAACGAACTGCCGGTTACCGGCTATGAAGCAGCCGCTGCAGACACGATGAAGTAAGCTAAATAGATATCAGTAACTAAAAAAGGAGCCATCTGACTGGCTCCTTTTTTTATATGTTGTTTCAACCCCTTATTCCCCCACTACCAGCTTCAGCTTCTTCACCACACTGCCGGAGGCATTGCTGAAAAAGAGGATATACATGCCCGGTGGAAGGGTGGCAGGAACGGTGATCTGTCGTGACTGACCAGCGGTCCAGTTCAGCGTACCGGTTGTGAGCGACTGACCACTCATCGTGAGCAGGGACCAACGGTAATTATCCGCCGGAGCGTCACCGAGATTGATCCAGAGTTGCTGACCGGCTGCCGGATTGGGATAGACCCTTGCTCTTGCCGGATCGGTATTGCCACTGATCACGGTGCGGCTCATCAGGATCGTTCCCACATAGGCGTCTTCATCCAGATCGGCCGGATCGCCCTGTAAACGGTTATTGGAATAGGCCGGTGTGGATTGGGCCATATAGGCAAAACTGATCAGCGAATCATTGTACACATCGCAATCCATCATGGATTCCGAATAGATACTGGAAAGCCGGAACGCCTGACGGGCTACCAGGTTCGTATCAAGCTTCAACGCAATGGCATCGCTGGCACCGGCATACCCCAGCTGGATCGTATCCACCGATGTGGCCCGGTTGAGCGTACCGGTTGCATAGATATAGTTACCGGCCGCTGTCAGCTTCTGCGCGTTCACCGCCGGAAAACTGATGCCCTGCGGCACAGACAGGATCTTATGGGTTTTGTAATTACCGCGTTCATCAAAGCCTACGATCGTATACAGGTTCGTACTGGTATCGTTATAGATCAACTGGTTGTTGATATAGAAGCTGTCCTTGATATTACTGCGGGTCATGGGAGCATAGACCTTATCGCCCACCAATGCTATCATATTACCGGGGCCCGCCATGTTGCTTATCGGACCGGCAAAACTGAAATGGTTTTTTTGCGTGAAGGAGGTCCTGAACAAAAATGCGAACGCTCTGCTCACCGGGTTACTGATCTCCGGATTCACCGCGGTCATCGTATCCCTGAAAGAGGCAGCATTCGTAAGGATCAGTTTAAAACTACTGGTATTAATGGGCATGTTTACAATACCCAGCAGGGAAAAAGTAGTGGCATCCGGATGCAACATAATGTCCGTAGCCCTTGGACTGAAAGTGGTGCCCGGGCTATAACATTTCAGCACTGACTGGGTATTACCCAGGCTGTCCAGCTTCGCGATATAAACCCCAAGTCCGGTAGGATAGGTATTGCCCCCGAATGTAAGCGACGGATTAGCCCCGCTCTCATTACTGATCAGCAGGTCGCCATTGGGATACACATCAAATGTACCGGCATTATTAATAGTCGTACTGTACATATCCAATACCCGGCTTCGACCACTCCGGTCAATGATAAACATGGCGATATGTACCTGGTTGGGTACGGTAATGGTCGTGCTGTCGATCTTAATATAATTATAGCCATTGCCGTTTACGGGCGATCCAAACTGGGCCAGTACATAGGCTTTATCGTTTTTGACGACTACTTTTTTGATAGTGGCAAAGCGGAAACTGCTGAAGATGCGTTTATACCAGATGACATTGTCCTGCGCGCCCACCCGAACAAAGAATAAGTCACTGCGCGTGGCAGAACTGATGATCCCGTTATTGTTGTTGTCCAGTGCGGTCTTTGCTTTGGCAAAACCCAGAACAAACTTGGTCGCATCACTGAAATATTTGATTGTCTTCGTGCTTTCCGCCCGGTCCGAATTCGGGATCAGGCTGCCACGGATCAGGTTTAGTGCAGTATCAAGGGTCCATGGATTCCAGAGATCGTCCGTGGTCAGATTAAAGTGAAGTTTCCCGCTGCCGGATACAAAGGAACCCGCAAGCGGACCTGAACTTTCATACCCGGGACTGGAAGGCATCCAGGTTCGGGTTCGCTGATTGAGCCCAAGATTTGTTTTGGCAACAAAAGAACGGGTAGGACCATTCACATCAAATGTATCCACAAAACCGGCGATCATGTCCACATTGGTCCATTGCTGCGGGATCGGGATCAGGGCAGGGGCTTCATTTGCACCACGCACATAACCGGTATAATACAGGCTTCCATTATAATAGTGAATGCTGTTAAGAAACAGTTTTCCGTTCTGGCCATTGACGATTGTGCTGTTGAGGTTGGCAATCCTTCCGGTGACCAGGTTGCTGTCCATGACCAGCAGGTTATTCCTGTACGTAAGTGCCAGGTTAAATCCGTCAAGCGTATAGGTAAATGGATTCTGAATAGTTAATAGCATATAGAGAGAATCACCGGCCGGGTTCAGGGTCGTCATCAGTGCCGTGGAATTGGTGATCAGCGATACCCCTGCGCCGGATGGATTCAAAACACGATAAGATATCCTGCGGAAACTGCTGTCTGTTTTTACGACTAAGATCTGACTCTGATTGGCGGGGAAATTGATCAGGCTGTCCTGCAAAAACAGGGATCCGCCGCCATTGCCCGCTGCACCACGGACCAGAAAGAATAAGCTGCCGGAGGCGGAAAGCTGTGGGCCATATAACGTGCTGGCTGAATAGGACGTCACGCCATTCTGGATTACGGTTTGCCGTGTACTCTTCCAGGTAACAAATGTACCGTTGCTGTTCAGGAAAATAAAGACCTGTCGGATACCCTGAACACTGGCAGAATCCAGTAACAACTGATCATTATAGAGCAGGGAGCCCCGGTTCTCTGAATGGGTGCCTGAAGCCAGCACGGTATTGCCGTTTACCAGCAGGGAGTTGATGATCAGACTACTTTTTTTCACCCATAGCACATTACCATTGGCTGTATCCACTTTACTGAGACAGCTGGCCGGTTTATCAAAGCCATAGGGTTGTACCTGGATGCCACCGATATCCGTCGGGTAGGTAATATAATTGGAGAAATAAAGATTCCCATTATTGTACTTCAGCAGATTTCCGTTTGGCATGAGTTCATTGCCTTCACTACCGTATTTTTTAGCCCAGCGGATCGCACCGGAAGAATTGGTTTTAATGAGAAAGAGATCATCGCCGCCATTACCGGTAAACAACAGCTGGTTATTAACGGTAAGGGAGCTGCGAAAAATACCCGCATAGTAAACGTTTCCGTTTTCATCGGTACACTGTCCTTTGATCTGAGTATAGGGTTCCTGAAAACCCAGTAAGGTATTGGTTAACGTCTGACTGAATACAACGGCCGGAAGGAGCAGGCAGAGCAGTACGGAAAGCTTTCTCATAACGAAAATTTATTATACCAAAATATCATCCCCGGGGTGCGTTTCAAATAAGTGCTACTACGCATAATAGTTTGTGCAAAAGCGAAATCCGTGCTGTAGCTTTTTGCAAATAAACCTGCAG